>CAYGMX010000020.1:0-17298 GCA_964351055.1 uncultured Loktanella sp.
CGGGATAGCGCGCAACTTCGTACCAGACACCCAAGTAACGCTCTGGCGCAAAAAGCGCTTTAGAGGCGATCGGCGCTTCGGGATCACGGTAGACAGAAAAGAGCCCGCCGCTGTCCTGCGTGGTGCATCCTGCCAAGGCGAGGATGAGAACGGCTGCTCTCACTTTGAAACCGGTGCGCGTTTGGTCAGGCCCAGTTTGGCGCGAACCTCGGCAGGGCCGATCACCTGTGCACCTAGGTTTTCGATGATCCCTGCGGCGCGTTCTACAAGCTGCGCATTGGTGGCCAACACGCCACGGTCGAGCATCAGGTTGTCCTCCAACCCCACGCGCACATTCCCGCCCGCGAGCACCGATGCCGCGACATACGGCATCTGGCTGCGCCCAAGGCCAAAGGCTGAAAACGTCCAGTCATCCGGCACGTTGTTGACCATCGCCATAAAGGTATTCAGATCATCAGGCGCGCCCCAAGGCACCCCCATGCACAATTGCACAAGTGCGGGGCTATCCAGCACGCCATCCTTGACCAGTTGCTTGGCATACCACAAATGGCCGGTGTCAAAGGCCTCGATCTCGGGTTTCACACCCAGCGCGGTCATCATCCGGCCCATGGCCACCAGCATACCGGGCGTATTGGTCATGACGTAATCGGCTTCGGCAAAATTCATCGTGCCGCAGTCCAGCGTACAGATTTCGGGCAGGCAATCGGCGACATGGGCGACACGTTCGGTGGCCCCTACCATATCGGTACCGGCGATTGTCGGCAGGGGGTTTTCCACACCGCCAAAGATGATATCGCCGCCCATGCCGGCGGTCAGGTTCAGCACCACGTCTACTTCGGCATCGCGGATGCGGTCGGTGACTTCGCGGTAGAGATCAACGCGGCGCGAAGGTTTTCCGGTGTCGGGGTCGCGCACATGGCAATGCACAACGGCAGCACCGGCTTTGGCGGCGTCGATCGCGCTGTCCGCGATCTGCTTGGGCGAGCGGGGCACATGCGGGCTGCGATCCTGTGTCGATCCTGACCCCGTCACAGCGCAGGTGATAAAGACCTCGCGGTTCATCTCAAGTGGCATGATTGTCTCTCCCTGACCGCCCCGAATTTGCCAGACCTTCGGCAACTTGGCAGAGTTACGCAAGCCAAATTTCTTGACAGCCAAGCGACATTGCTGAAAAGAAAGCGGCATGACACAGATGGCCCAATTCCAGACAGTCTATTTTACAGGCGCCAAATCGCGGCTGCTGGGTTCTTTCTGACATCTTAACTCAACAGCCGCCCGCAAGGGTTGCTGTGATCTGCTGTCCCTGCGGACGCAAAACCGCAAGGACAACGCAATGATCCAAATCACCCGCGCCACCCCCAAGGATATTGCCGACCTTCTGGGAATGATCCGCAAGCTTTGCGCCTTTCACGGCGATACCTGTGTGATCGGGTTGGCCGATCTCCAGGCACAGTTGATCGGCGGTCCACTGACCGGACTGATCGCGCGCACAGGCGGCACACCAGCGGGCTATGCGGTGCTAGAGCCACATTGGCGCCCGATGCAACACGGCAATCTGCTTGATATCGCGCATCTCTTTGTCGAGGAACCGCTGCGCGGGCGCGGCATTGGCAAAGCCCTGATTGCCGCCGCTGCCACCCATGCACGGCAGGCTGGGGCCTGTCGTCTGGTGATAGGCACATCGCCAGTCAATCCGGGTGCGGCGGCGGCTTACCGCGCGATGGGGCTGGCTGAGATCAGCACACCCCCGGGTCCGCGGTTTGAAATTCCCATAGACGTGGCAAGCTAGGGTGGATCGTGATCCACCCGACCTCAATAGGGCATGGGGTGCGCCCTGTGCACACGGTCGATCCCGGCGATAAGGTCATCCGACAAAACCACATCCTTGCCAGCCAAAATCTGCGCCAACTGCGCCGAGGTGGTCGCCCCGAAGATCGCAGAGACTGCAAAAGGCCGTGTCCGCTGCCACGCCATCGCCATATGCACGGGGTCAAGCCCGTGCTTTGCGGCCAGATCCAGATAGGCCTGCGTCACAGGCCAAAGCCGGTCGTTCACGCGCCCTCCCAGATCGCCGTTGATTGACAAACGGCTGCCTGCGGGCACCTGCCCGTTCTGGTATTTGCCCGTCAGCAATCCGCAAGCCAGCGGCGAGAATGAAAGCAGGGTCACATCCTCGTTCACCGCCATTTCGGCCATGTCTGTGTCGTACAAACGGCAGAGCAACGAATATTCGTTCTGCACCGAGGCCATACGCGGCAAGCCTGCGCTTTCTGCCTGATCGATCCACTTGGTCATGCCCCATGCGCTTTCGTTAGACATGCCGATGGCGCGGATCTTGCCCGCTTTCACCATATCGCCCAGCGCGCCAAGCACATCCATCATATGGTCCATCGTCTGCTGGCGGTTCTGGCCCGAAGGGTCATAGGTCCAGTTCTGGCGGAACATGTAAGAGCCGCGCACGGGCCAGTGCATCTGATAAAGGTCGATCACATCGGTTTGCAGACGCTTGAGCGAGGTCTCAACCGCCTCGCGGATCACAGCACCATCATAGCCGCGCCCTTCGCGAACCCAACCGGGGTTGTTACCTGATACTTTTGTGGCAATCACGACCTCATCACGCCGTCCGGTCTTGGCCAGCCAGTTGCCCACGATCTGTTCCGACAGTCCCACGGTTTCCGCGCGGATCGGGTTCACAGGGTACATCTCAGCGGTATCGATAAAGTTGATCCCCGCATCCAGCGCCATGTCGATCTGGGTATGCGCATCCGCTTGAGGGGTCTGGTTGCCATAGGTCATGGTGCCCAGACACCATTCAGAGACCATGATGTCGGTCCGGCCAAGGGGGAGTTGTTTCATCGGTCTGCCTCAAATCTGTTGTCGCGCCAGACCCTAATGTGCTGCGCGGCGGGGGCAAGGGCACAAACGCGACATTCGGATGGTCGATTAGGTCTTGGCAGCAGCCCGTGACCTAGCGCAGGGTCCGCCTATGCGTATGCTTATTTCCTTTGCGGCTTTGTTCCTGTCCATCGCCCTTTTGCAACTGTCCTCGGGCGGGGTCGGTCCGCTGGATGCGCTGACCGGGTTGGAAGCAGGGTTCTCGACTTCGCAGGTCGGGTTTCTGGGGTCTGCGCATTTCTTCGGCTTCTTCATCGGGTGCTGGTGGGCGCCGCGCCTGATGGGAAGCGTCGGTCACAGCCGCGCCTTTGCCACCTTTACCGCGATGGGCGCTATCGGTCTGGCCGCGCATGTGATCGTGGTCGAGCCGTGGTTTTGGGCGCTGTGCCGCATAGGGTCGGGGCTGTGCGTTGCGGGCTGCTATACCGTGGTGGAGGCGTGGTTGCAGGCCAAAGTCACAAACGAAACCCGCGGCCGCGCGATGGGCAGCTACCGGATGGCCGATATGGGTGCGTCACTGGTGGCCCAGCTTATGATCGGCACACTGGCCGATCTGGAAACCTATATCGCCTATAATATCCTGACGATCCTCTGCTGCGCGTCCTTGCTGCCTTTGGCCCTGACCCGCCTGCCGCAGCCCGAAACACCCAAAGCCACACGCCTGCGCCCCGCCCTTGCCTGGGCCTGTTCCCCGATGGGCGTGGCCGCCGTTATCGTTGCAGCACTGTCCAGCGCGTCATTCCGCATGGTCGGCCCGATTTACGGCCAAGAGGTGGGTTTGACACCCAACCAGATCGGCTCTTTTCTGGCGGCCTATGTCGCGGGCGGCGCGCTGGCGCAATATCCGGTGGGGTGGCTGGCCGACAAGTTCGACCGTCGCTGGGTCATGATCTGGCTGTCTGTCGCGGCGATTGCTTCTTGTGGTTTCACTGTCGCCACATCCGGCAACGGGACGGCAAGCATCTTTCTGGCCTCGGCGTTTTTCGGGCTGACCACCTTTCCGATCTATTCTGTGGCCACAGCCCATGCCCATGATTTTGCGACATCCGAGCAGCGGGTCGAACTGTCAGCGGCGCATATGTTCTTTTACGCGATCGGAGCGATCGCCGCGCCCTATGCCACATCCGCCCTGATCGGCAGTTATGGTCCGGCGGCGCTGTTTTACTTCATCTCGGTCGGACATGTGGCGCTGGTGGTGTTTGGCCTATTCCGGATGCGGGTCCGGCGCGCGCCAGAAGACCGCACACGCTATGTCTATGCCCCACGCACCAGCTTCGGCATTGGCCGCTTGCTGGGCCGGAGCCGTGAACGCTAGAAGTGATAGACGACACCAATCCGTGTGGTCGTCACATCTGTGGTCAGATCAGTATCCATGAAGTCGCGGATCAACTCGCCCCGCACGGAAAGCGTTTCGGTCAAAGCGCGGTCCGCGCCAAACCCGAAATTGAACCCGCCGGCATTGCCGCCATCAAAGTAGTATTCCGTTACACCGCCCGCAAAGCGCAACGTATAGTCACCCCAGTCATAGCTGGTCCAGATCCGCACCCTTGCGGTGTCATAGTCATTGTCGCCCGCGATCCGGAAACCGGCCTCGGCCTCGGCGCCCAAGGCGATCGGCCCTGACCCAAGACCAAGCCCCGCCACGATTGACCCCACGGTCTGCCCATCACCCGAATGCGGGAAATGATAATCAGCGGTGGCACCGACATAGATATCTTGCGCTTGCGCGGCCGTGCCAAGCGCGGCAAAGGCCAAAGCGGCGATCAGGGTTTTCATGGTGGCTCTCCTCAAGCATAGCGACATTTGTCCGTTATCTAGCTTTGATGGAGGCAAAATGCCAGCGCCACGCAACATCTGGCATCTGCGGCCCAGCCTCGCTAGATAGGGCCAAACGCGTAAGGACAATCATCATGGCCCGCCATCTGATCACATCAGCCATCCCCTATATCAACGGGATCAAACATCTTGGAAATCTGGTGGGCAGCCAGTTGCCTGCCGATCTTTATGCCCGCTATCTGCGCCAGCGCGGACACGAGGTTCTGTTCTTGTGTGCGACCGACGAGCACGGGACCCCCGCAGAACTTGCTGCCGCCAAGGCGGGCAAACCTGTCGCCGATTATTGCGCCGAAATGCATGATGTTCAGGCGCAGATCGCGGAGGGGTTCCGCCTGTCGTTTGACCACTTCGGCCGGTCCTCCAGTCCGCAGAACCATGCCCTGACCCAAGCCTTTGCAGGCCGTCTGGCTGATACTGGCCTTATCAAGGAAGTCACCGAAGAGCAGGTCTATTCCGTGGCCGATGGCCGTTTCCTGCCCGACCGTTATATCGAGGGCACATGCCCCAACTGCGGCTTTGAGAGCGCACGCGGCGATCAGTGCGACAACTGCACCAAGCAATTGGACCCGACCGATCTGATCAATCCGCGCTCGACCATTTCCGGTTCAACGGAACTCGAGGTCCGCGAGACAAAGCACCTCTACCTGCGTCAATCCGAACTCAAGGACGATCTGGCTGCTTGGATCGACAGCAAAAAAGACTGGCCGATCCTGACCACATCCATCGCCAAGAAGTGGCTGAATGATGGGGACGGTTTGCAGGATCGCGGGATCACCCGCGATCTGGATTGGGGGATCGCGGTCAAGCGCGGCACCGCCGACTGGCCCGGCATGGAGGGCAAGGTTTTCTATGTCTGGTTCGATGCCCCGATCGAATATATCGCCTGTGCGCAGGAATGGCAGGATGCGGGCAAAGGCACCGACTGGGAACGCTGGTGGCGCACGGACAAGGGCGCGGATGACGTGACCTATACCCAGTTCATGGGCAAGGATAACGTGCCTTTCCACACACTGTCCTTTCCCGCCACGATCATCGGTAGTCAGGAACCGTGGAAGCTGGTCGATTACATCAAGTCGTTCAACTACCTCAACTACGATGGCGGCCAGTTCAGCACCTCGCGCGGGCGTGGCGTGTTCATGGATCAGGCGCTTGAGATTCTACCGCCAGACTATTGGCGTTGGTGGCTTTTATCCCATGCGCCGGAATCGTCGGATGCGGAATTTACGTGGGAAAACTTCCAGACCGACGTGAACAAGGACCTTGCTGATGTCTTGGGTAACTTTGTTAGCCGGATCACTAAGTTTTGCCGCTCCAAATTCGGTGAAGACGTACCTGTTGGCGGGTCCTACGGCGCGGCAGAGCAACAGTTGATCGCCGATCTGACCGCCCGCCTGCGCGCCTATGAGGGTCACATGGATGCGATGGAAGTCCGCAAGTCGGCGGCAGAGTTGCGGGCGATCTGGGTCTTGGGCAATGAATACCTGCAAGCCAACGCACCTTGGACAACCTTCAAGACCGATCCCGAAACAGCGGCGATGCAGGTGCGTCTGGCCCTGAACCTGATCCGGATTTATGCGATCCTGTCGGCCCCCTTCATTCCTGATGCCGCGGCAACGATGATCGCTGCCATGCAGACCGATGATAATGCGTGGCCCACGGATATCGCCGCGGCACTAGAGGTTCTGCCCGCAGGACATGCCTTCACTGTGCCGGAAAACCTGTTCCGCAAGATCACCGACGAGGAACGCGCGGAATGGGCGGCCCGCTTTGCGGGCACCCGCGACTGAGCCATGGTCAGACCGCCGCTTTCTGACAAACCGCAGGTTGCGTTCGAAACCGTCGCAGACTTGCGTGACTGGCTGGCGGCGCATGGTGAACAAAGCAATGGCATCTGGGCGGTGACCTTCAAGAAGGCGGTGCCGGATAAATACATCTCGACCGGGCAGATCGTAGATGCCTGTCTGTCCTACGGTTGGGTTGACAGCCTTGTGCGAGGCTTGGACGACGAACGCACAATGCTTTACATCTGCCCGCGCCAGGCGGGATCAAACTGGAGCCGTGTCAACAAGGAGAAAGTTGCAAAGCTCGCGGCAGAGGGATTGATGACCGCCGCAGGCCAGCGCGCGATTAACCGCAGCAAAGCAGACGGGAGTTGGACCGCGCTCGACGAGGTGGAAAATCTGGTCATCCCTGCCGATCTCCAAGGCGCGTTCGACGCGGCACCCGGTTCACAGGAAAACTGGGAGCGCTTTCCACGTTCCGTCAAGCGCGGCGCGCTCGAAATCTTGCTGAATGCCAAACGCGCCGAAACCCGTGCCGCAAAAATCGTGCAGATTGTCGGCGACAGTGCGGCAGGCAAGCGCCCGTTCCAATGGACAGGCCCAAAGGCCAAGGACTAGGCTGCGGTTCCGGCGTTGACGCAAGCGAAAACCTTCGGCACACCCCGAGGACGAAAACAGGAGGTCGGACCATGATCATAGGCCACATCGGTGCACGCGCAGGCAGCAAGGGTGTTCCGAACAAGAACTTCCGGATGATGCATGGCAAGCACCTGCTTGATTGGTCACTGGATCAACTGCTGGACAGCGACAGGGTGGAACATGTCGTGGTTTCCACGGATTCGCCTGAGATGTATGAACACGGGCTTAAACGCGGGTGTCTGGATATCGGGTTGCGCCCTGCGCATCTGGCGACGGATACGGCAGGCAAATGGGGCGTCTGGCAACACGCCTTGGGCGAGGTCGAAAGGCGGACTGGCCCCGCCTCGGCCTTTCTGGACCTTGATTGCACGTCGCCATTGAGACCAGATACGGCCATCCCCGAAGCGCTTGATCTCTTCTTTGCCGAAACGCCGGACATGGTGATGTCCTGCTGCGAGGCCCGCAAGAACCCCTATTTCAATCTTGTGGAACCCGATGAAACCGGCGCATTGCATGTGAGCAAACCCCTGCCCGGTGGCGTGGTCGCGCGCCAGCAGGCCCCTGCGGTCTATGAACATGCAGCATCAACCTATGTGGTGGCCCCCGATTACCTGCGCCGCGCGTCCAGCCTGTTCGAGGGCCGCGTGATTCCCTACATGATGGCCCCTGAAACATGTGTAGACATCGACAGCCCGTTCGACTTCAAACTGGTCGACTTTCTGATGGGCGAGAAATTGAAGGAACAAGGCGATGCATGAACAACTCAAAGACAAGACCGTCTTCATCACCGGATCGGGCGGGGTGCTGGGCAGCACCTATGTGCGCCGGATGCTGGCGGCGGGGGCGCGGGTTG
This sequence comes from uncultured Loktanella sp., assembly GCA_964351055.1. Taxonomy (GTDB): domain Bacteria; phylum Pseudomonadota; class Alphaproteobacteria; order Rhodobacterales; family Rhodobacteraceae; genus Yoonia. The sequence goes on from CAYGMX010000020.1 coordinate 8,005, forward strand.
TCGCATCGGACCTGACAGGCCACCGCGCGGATGCCTTGGTTGCCAGCCACGGCGATAACCCGAATTTCCGCTTCTACGATCTGGATGTGGGCCAAGAGGACGAGGTCGTCGCGATCTTTCAACGCATCATGGCGGATGGATGGGAACCCAATGTCGTGCTCAACAACGCTGCCATCACAGGCGAGTTGCTGATGGGGGCGGGCAAGCCCTTTCCCGATTTTGCCGATACCAGCGTCGCGGATTGGGAAAAGACCCTGCGCACCAATATGACCGGCGCTTTCATGGTCGCGCGGCAAATGGACCGCGATATCGTGGGCCGCTATCCCGCCACGCTGATCAATGTGGCGTCGATGTATGCGCTGAACGGACCGCACCACCAGATTTACGAGGATATGCCGTTCAAATCCTTTTCGGCCTATTCGGCCACCAAGGCCGGTATTCACGGATTGACCCTTTGGCTGGCAGGCTATTGGGCCAAGCGGCAGGCAACCGTGAACACCATTGCCCCCGGTGCGGTGTTCAACGGCCATTCTGACGAATTCCAGCGCCGTGTGGGTGAACTGATCATGGCGGGCCGGATGGCGGCACCGGACGAGATTGCCGATGCGATGCTGTTTTTGTGTTCCGCACAGTCCGGCTACATGACAGGGCAACTGGTCAACGTCGATGGCGGTTTCAGCGGATGGTAGCGGATAGTTTTCTGGTCATCGGTGCAGGGTCTATCGGGCAGCGCCACGCCCGCAACCTTGCCGCCTTGGGCCAAAAGGTCGATCTGATCCCCTACCGAGACTTTGATGGAGCAACAGTGGCCCAGCGCCGCGATGTCGCTGGCATCATCATTGCCACGGCGACCCCGATCCGGCTGTCACTGATCACGCTTTGCGCAGATCAGGGCTGGCCCTTCTATGTTGAAAAACCTCTTGGCTGGACCCGCGACCAGATCGCCGCGATCTATGAGGCTGCAGCTCCCGTTGCGGACCGGTCGATGGTGGGCTTCATGATGCGCTATCACCCTGCCCTGCGCGCACTTGCCCGTCTTGATCTGTCGGACATCTACAACTTTGCTTTCGAGATCGGGCATGATGTGCGGCAATGGCGGGCGAATTGGTCATTTGCGCAAAGCTATGCGTCCGATCCGCAAGGCGGTGGTGTCTTGCTCGACCTCTGCCATGAACTCGACATCGCGCATTGCCTGTTTCCGAACGCGACGGTGACGGGCGCAACCAGCCTTGAACATCGCGATTTCGCAAGCGTCGATTTTGCGACACGGGTCAGCCTTGCCGCACCGCTGGGAAGCGTGGCGATGGATTATCTGTCACCGGTCAGCCTGCGCCGTGGGCAGTTGCGCGGTACACATCAAATCATTGATCTGGACCTGCTCGCCCCTGCGTTTACCCGCAACGACGGCACAGACCAGACCACAACCACATTCGATTTCGACCGCAACGATATGTTTCTGGGGGCAATGGGCGACTTCATTGCGCTGGCCATGGGTCTGCCGCCATCGGACAATCCGCTGATGCCACGATTGAATGACGTGCGCGGCAGTTGCGACCTGATCGCCCAAGCATGGGAAACACGGCAGTTTGCAGGACAGGTCAGCGTCGCGTTCTAGCGCCAGCCTTGCCACGGTTTCAGTGCCGCCTGTTTCTTCGAAAAACTTTGGCTTAACGCCTTCGGATCATATTCGCTTTCGATCCACTCAACAATTCCGATCGGCGATCGTGCGTTGCGGGCCGCGTAAACATCCAGAAAATGATCCAGAATACCCGTCGCAGTACGCCGGATATGCAGGTAACGGAAACTCAACTGGCGGCGCGCCACTTCAAGCGGTTGGCCCTCTTGCACCATCAAATAAAGCGCCGCTGCCAGCCCAGTCCGGTCAGCCCCTGATTTGCAGTGCATCAGAAAAGGCCGGTCCATCGTTTCAAAAGCGCGCAAGAGCGCCCGAAGCTGTCTGACCTTTGGGGCCTGACGCGCAGACAAGGAAACATTGACCAGCGCCAGCCCAAGCAGCCGGCAGCTTTCTTCTTCGAACAGGTAATGTGGTTGCTGCGCCACCCCGCGCAGGTTGAGTACGGTCTTGATCCCCATCGCGGCATAGGCTTCGAACCTTCTGTGCGCGGGATGATTAGAGCGATAGACGCCGGGGGCGATCTGCCCAAAATTGTGCCAAAGGATCCGCAGGACTCCATGATCCAGCCAGTTCAGGTGCCTTTGCGATCGCTTGCGTTCTCTGGGGTCGGTGATGTCATGGCCAAAGGAGCGGCGCAGAGCGCGTTCTTTTTCGTCCAGAGCTTTCCAAATCTTGCGGATCATCTTGAGCTTTTCACAATCTGTGGCCGTACTTGGACCAGCGCCCCCGCCTTTGCAAGAGGCCGCACTCCATTGCGCCACCTTTGAAAACCCCATAAACACGCAGCAACACCGCAGGCAGGAGCACAAGACATGGACATCGCTGGCCGCAAGATCGGACCCCAGTTTCCCCCGCTCGTGATCGCTGAAATCGGGATCAACCACGGTGGTGACTTGGCCGTTGCCAAGGAAATGGTGCGCCTTGCCGCTGGTGCCGGCTGCGAGATGATCAAGCATCAGACCCATATCATCGAAGACGAGATGACCGAGGAAGCCAAGCAGATATTCCCGCCCAATGCAGATGTGTCGATCTGGGATGTGATGGCGGCCTGCGCCCTGTCGCTGGAGGATGAAGCCGAACTCAAGCGTTATACCGAAAGCCTTGGTATCATCTGGATATCGACCCCGTTTTCCCGCGCGGCCGCTGACTTCCTCAATGACCTTGATGTGCCTGCTTTCAAGATCGGGTCAGGCGAGGCAGACAACCTGCCCCTGATCCGCCACATCGCCCGCATGGGCAAACCGGTGATCATGTCAACTGGCATGCAGACCATCGAAACGATCCGTGCATCGGTCGCTATTCTGGATGAGGCGGGCATCGACTATGCCTTGCTGGAATGTACGAACCTTTACCCCTCACCGCCCGAAATCGTGTCGCTGCAAGGTGTGACCGACCTCAAGAACGCCTTTCCCAAGGCGGTTGTCGGATTTTCCGATCACTCGATCGGGCCGGATATGGCGCTGGCCTCTGTGGCACTGGGGGCCTGTATTCTGGAGCGGCATTACACCGATACGCGCTATCGCAAGGGCCCTGATATCATCAATTCGATGGACCCCGCAGAACTGCGACATATCATCGACCGGTCCCGCGAGATCCATACGGCCTTGCACAATCCCAAACAGCGCACCGCAGCCGAAGAAGACGTCTACCGCTTTGCCCGCGCGTCTGTTGTGGCCGACCGCGACCTGCCCGCAGGCCATGTGATCGCCGAGGCCGACATCTGGGCCCGCCGCCCCGGATCGGGCGAGATTGCAGGGTTTGATTTCGACAAGGTTGTGGGCAGGACGCTTGCGCAGCCTCTCCGCCGGAACCAGCAGCTCAAATGGAGCGATCTGGCATGACCACACTGCAGCGCAGTGACATTCCGGTCTGGCTGATCAGCCTCAAGCGGGCAACAGCGCGGCGGGCGAAGATGATCCCTCGGCTGGATGCTTTGGGGTTGGACTATCAGCTATTTGATGCTGTCGATGGCCGTGCCGAAGCCGAAGCCTTGGCCCATAACGTCAACCGCCCCGCCTTTGAACGCAATACGGGCGGTGCTCTTTTGCCGGGCAAGATCGGCGTCTACCATTCGCATTTGCAGGTTTGGGACCAGCTGATCGCCAGCCAAGCTCCTGCGGCCCTGATCCTCGAAGACGATGTCGTTTTCCACGATGATTTTCTTGAGGGGCTTGATACCGCCCTGGCTGCCGCCGACCATTGGGACGTGATCCGGTTCAACGCGATCCGGGCGAAACTGCCGGTCAGGCAGGGGATGGCGGGGCGGTATCAGGTCAACGCCTATATTGGGCCATTCACGGGCAACGGGGCCTATCTGATCAAACGCGAAATTGCGGCGCGCCTGCGCCCGACGCTTTTGCCAATGACCCGCCCGCTGGATCACGAGTTGAACCGCTTCTTTGTGCATAGTTACCGGCAGCGTGGTCTGGAGCCTTGGCCAAGCCATGTGGATGACGAGGGCGAAAGCCAGATCACAGGGCGGGCGTTTTCAGATGTGCAGAAATTTTCGTTGCCACAAAGGTTGCCGTATTATCGGCTAAAGGCCGCAAATTACCTGCGCCGTGCGGCCTATCTTGCGGCGGACGGCGCCCTGATCCCGTCTTCACGCAAATTGAGTGCATCATGACCGACGCAAATGTCATCTGCATCAAATGGGGCACACCGTTTCCGGCGGAAGAAGTGAACATCCTCTACCGCGCGGCTAAGCGCAACACGCAGCGCAATCTGCGCTTTTTCTGCCTGACGGATGACCCTGCAGGGCTGGACCCCGCGATCGAACCGCTTGCATTGGGCCACGAACCATTCGAGGGCCGTATCAGGGCGGTGCAGGACAGCACGATCAAAAAGGGGTCGAAGCTACGCAAGATAAGCATGTTCCGGCCTGACCTGATCCCCGATCTGAACGGGCCACTGCTGGCACTGGATATTGATGTGGTGATCACCGGCGGGATTGATGATCTGCTTGACTATGCTCCGGGCCAGATTTGCATGGCGCAGCCGTTTTCAAAACGGGCAAAGGTGCCGACACGCGGTGAAGGATCTGTCCTGCGCTTTGACCCCGCAGAGCATGGGTTTTTGTATGAAGCGATGGCGCAAGAACCGGAAAAGATGGTGCTGCGCGGGCAAGGGTCGGAACAAAGCTATACATCCGAGGTCGCCTTTGAGCAGGGCAAACTGCAGCACTTTCCCGATCCTTGGGTGATCAGCTTCAAACTGCATTGCAGGCCGCCCAGACCACTTAATCTGGTGCAGGCCCCGACGTTGCCTGCAGACGCACGGATCGTGTGTTTTCACGGGCAACCCAGCGTCGCACAAGCCACGATGGGCTATTCCGCAGGACCATTTAAATCAACCAAACCGGCGCCCTGGCTCAAGACACATTACAGCTAGGATCGGGAACCGCGCGCCGCAACTGCGGCGGCAATCTCGCGCTCGACAATCCTGATCAGCTTGCGATTATCATAGCGGTCTTGCGCCTGTTTCCGGATTTCGCCGGACAATGCGGGCATCCGGTCACCAATGGCCAAGGCTTGCGCGATCCGATCTGCAAAGCCTGCGGCGTCGCCTTCTTCAACAAGATAGCCGGTGAGGCCTTCGACAACCGCTTCGGGGATGCCCGCGTGACGGGTCGAAACGACGAAAAGACCGCAAGACATCGCCTCTTGGATCGCCGTGGGCAAGCCTTCGGTGTCACCATTCGCGCCAACTACCGAGTGTTGCACAAAGATTTCGCTGGCGCCCAGACGCGCGCGCACAAAGTCATGTGGCCTTTGCCCGTGAAAAATCACCCGTTCCCCCATGTCATGTGCGGCTGCAATCGCTTTGCATTTATCCAGCAACGGCCCATCGCCAATCATTTCAAGGGTTGCCTGCGGGGCGGTCTTGGCGGCGGTGCAAAACGCCTCAACCGTAATGTCAGGGCGTTTTTTCTCGATGAAGCGGCCCACGGCGATAAGGCTGCCTTTCTGCTTTACAGCAGGCACAAACAGCGCGGTATCGACACCGCTGGGAACGACATGGCTATTGGGGTGCCGGCTGCCATGCGAGGCCAAGACGTCAAGCAGGAATTGTGAAACAGAAAACACACCGCTGAGTTGCGGCATCATCCGCCGATAAGCCTCGGCGCGAAAGAGTTCGCGCAAGTGGGAAGAGGCATCGGCCCCACGAAAGTAGGTGAACATCGGCAAGCCGGTTTCGCTGACAACGGGTGCCAACCGCAAAGACGTGGTGCCGAATTCGGCAAGAACCGCGTCAACGTCGTGGTCTTTTAGGAACTCTTGAATGCTGCGCCGTGTCTTGCCGTATGGCACACGCGCAGTCCGGTGATCCGCGAGACTACGCAAGATCGACACAAACGAGGCCACCCGCTGCAGGGCCATTTGACCCTGCGCTTCTTTCTGTTCCCACGCCATGAGGGGACGGTTGAAAGGATCAGCGGCTCGGCGAGCGCTGCACAGGACAGCCGAATTGCCCCCGAACATGTTCTCGATGTGGAAATTGATCTGCGTTTCCCGCGGGTTGTGATACGCGCCGGTCACGATACAAACACGTGTCATGGCCAATTGAAATCCAGTTTCTCCCGAGCGCCTGTCACTTCAGTTGCCGCCATAGTCTTGGCTTTGACCGCAGCGAGGCCTGCGATCCTGTCAACGTGGCACTCGATGTAGGCTTTCTGAAATTCGGCCATCCGTCCAGACGCAATCATCGCGTCCAGAACCATATAATCCGCACCTTCAGTATCCATTTTCAAGACGGCGACTGTCTCTCCGATCAGGTCCAGAGCGTCCGATATATTGATCGTTTCGACATCGCTGAATTTTCCGTAGCCCACATCGGATTTGCCCTGCACGATCGTGGCGCCTTCGCAAAAACGCCCCCACTTTAGGGCTTCGATGAAAAGTCTTGCTGTGCCTGTCTGATCCGACACAGCTTTGTTGAACATGGTGATGTTCGGATAGTTCATGGTTCGTGTCTTGAGTTCTGCAAATACCTGCGGATTTGGCGCGAATGCGTAGACCCGTTTTGCGCAATGCGAAAACTCGATCGATGCATTGCCAACATGCGCGCCAAGATCAATCACGATGTCATCTTTACCCAAGATCTGCGCCATCCGGCGCATCGCAGCAATGTCTTTGTCCAGCAATAGATCCGGAAGCCGGTACCCTGAACGACTGACTATGTTGCGCACGGCAGTCATGAGATTCATGTAGTGCCTCCAGCTTGGGGATGACGATTGTTGCGGTGTGGTACCTATCCGGCAGCAGGATGCCAAGTGCCTTGCCTCACATCCCCCGCATATGGCAGGGGCCTGCCTCAGGTGTTTGCAAGTCCAATGCGCGGCGCACGGTCGCACCCTGCATTCCAACCGGATTGATCTTGCGCCACCAACCATGGGAACATAACATGAACATATGGCACACCTCGATCTCTCTCAAAAGCTCGCGATTCTTTCTGATGCAGCCCGTTATGATGCCTCTTGCGCATCGAGCGGGACAACGCGGCGGGACAGTCGTGACGGTAAGGGATTAGGGTCCACCGAAGGGTCGGGTATCTGCCATGCCTATGCGCCGGATGGTCGCTGTATCAGTTTGCTGAAAATCCTGATGACGAATTTCTGTATCTATGATTGCGCCTATTGCATCAATCGGGTGTCGTCCAATGTGCAGCGCGCGCGGTTTTCGGTTGATGAAGTGGTGCAACTGACCATCGAATTTTACCGACGCAATTACATCGAAGGGCTGTTCTTATCCTCTGGCATCATCCGGTCGCCTGACGCCACGATGGAGGCTATGGTCCGCATTGCCAAACGCCTGCGCGAGGTGGAGAACTTTCGCGGCTATATCCATCTTAAGACAATTCCCGATGCCGACCCCGCCCTGATCGAACAGGCAGGGCTTTATGCGGACCGTCTGTCGATCAATGTTGAACTGCCGACCGATAACAGCGTCAAAGCCTATGCGCCCGAAAAGAACCCTGTTTCCATTCGCAAGGCCATGGGGGACGTGAAAGACCGCAAGGATATGGCAAACGAGAGCAGCCATACCGGCAAACGCGGTAAACGCTTTGTTCCTGCGGGCCAGTCGACGCAGATGATCATCGGCGCCGATCAGTCGACGGATGCGACAATCCTCGGGCAATCGACCCGGCTTTACGGGGATTACAAGCTCAAGCGCGTCTATTATTCCGCATTCTCGCCGATCCCTGATGCGACGGCGAAGCTCCCCCTGATCAAACCGCCTTTGGTGCGTGAACACAGGCTCTATCAGGCTGACTGGCTGTTGCGCTTTTACGGTTTTGCGGTGGACGAAATCACAGCCGCCCGCCCTGACGGGAACCTCGACCTCGATATTGACCCGAAACTGGCATGGGCGCTGCAACACCGTGCGCAGTTTCCGGTCGATGTGAACCGCGCGGGCAAAGAGATGCTGTTGCGCATTCCAGGGTTTGGCACACGTACGGTCGGGCGCATCCTGTCCACGCGGCGGCATCGCAGGCTGCGCTATGATGACCTGCTGCGCATGGGTGCATCGCTGAAAAAAGCCAAGGCCTTTATCACGGCGGCCGACTGGTCCCCGGGCGGCCTGACCGACAGCGCCGACTTGCGCGCCCGCTTTGCCCCGCCCCCCGCACAAATGAGCCTGTTTTGATGTTTACCGTTCCGCTGCCCCGTATCGGTACCGACATCGCGTGGCGTGACGCAGCCAAGCGGTTGATCGGGGCGGGTGTGTCGCCCGATGATATATTGTGGGACTTCGACAATGAAATGGGTGCGCTTTTTGCGACTTCGACACCCCTGCCCCCTGTCACCCGCCAGATCAAGGCACCGCAGAGTTTCGTTGCGATGGCGGACACGGTGATCTGGCACAAGGACCCGCAGCGCTTTGCCAGACTCTACAGGATGCTGTGGCGGCTGCGCCATCTGCCGGGCCTGATGCAGGACCGCGCCGACCCCGACCTTGCCAAATTGCGCCAGATGGAAAAGGGCGTGCAGCGGTGCAAAAACAAGATGAAAGCCTTTGTCCGGTTCCGCGACCTGCGTCAGGGCGAGACACGGCGCAGTTTTGGCGCGTGGTTCGAGCCGACGCACCACACAATCGAACCCACAGCCCCGTTCTTCGCGCGCCGCTTTGCCGATATGGACTGGATCATTGCCACACCCGATGTGACCGCGCAATTCATCGACGGAAACCCGACATTTCACCCCGGACAGCCCAAACCAGACCTGCCCGAAGACGCGGCAGAGGCGCTTTGGGGGACCTATTTCTGCAATATCTTCAACCCTGCCCGGTTGAAGGTGCAGGCCATGACATCGGAAATGCCCAAGAAATACTGGAAGAACCTCCCCGAAGCCCGTCATATTCAGGGCTTGATTGCGGGGGCCGAAGCCAAGGTGCAGCAGATGCGCGACGCAGCCCCGACCCTGCCGCCAGAGCGGGTTGCGAAGATCAAGAAACAGTTGCGCGGGAATACCCCCGAGAGCGATTAACCGAAGGGGCCAGAGGTATTGCGGCGGCCGATCAGAACGCAGCGGTACTCTGCTTCTGATTGGCGGGAAATCTCGGCGATTTCTGCGTTCAGCTCTGCTTGCACACCCAGTCCTGATCCAAAGCCACCCGAACTTTGCGAGGCAAGGCGCGACCCTGCGGAACGAATGGCCC
>CAYGMX010000021.1:0-17030 GCA_964351055.1 uncultured Loktanella sp.
AAGATGTCGAGTGTGTCCCCATCGGCGTCCACCGCCTGCCACAGCCAGTGCTTCACGCCATTGATCGGGATCAGGACCTCGTCCAGGTGCCACTTGTCGTTTGGGCGCGGTCGATCCCGGCGAATACAAGCAGCAAAATGTGCGCCGAACCGGTTGATCCAAAGGCGGATGGCTTCGCGGCTGACGATGACGCCCTGCTCCGCCAACAGGTCCTCGACATCTGCCTTGCTGAGCACAAAGCGATGGTAAGCCCAGACAACATAGGCGACGATCGCGCGGGGAAAACGAAAGCCCTTCAGGCGCGGCATGGATGATAGTATCTTCATCCCTCAACCTGTAGTCACGTCATGCACGGCAAACAACTTGGCGATGCCGATAGTCGCAAAAGTTCATCGTAGGCATTTCGACAGTAAGATGCCCCTCATGATCGGGATTAATTCATCACCATCCCAGGTTCGTGCGTCATGCCCTGCATACTGCCGTTGGTCGGTTGTTGTGCAACCGGGACAGCACCGTCCATCAAATATGCGGCGATCGCTTGGCGGTCAGCCTCGTCCAGATACGAAGTGCCATCACGCACGACTTCGGCCATGCTGCCGCCCATTACATCGCCGTTTGGCATCAAGCCTGTGCGTAGGGCGTAGGCCATGGCGGCCTCACTCCACCCAGCTGTGGCAAGGTCAGACGACAGGATTGATGGTGCAGAACTGCCACCCGGCAACGTGTCATTGCCCGTAAAACGTTCGCTTGGTTTCATGCCGCCAAACATATTGCGTCCAGTATGACATGCAGCACAATGCGCGGCACCATTGACCAATTCCTGCCCACGGTTCCAGGCGTCAGACTTGCCCATAATGGGCGACAGTTCTTCTACGGGGCGCATGTAGGCCGCCCGCCAAAGTTTGAGCCCCCAACGCTGATTGAAAGGAAAGCCCACATCATGTGGCGCGGCAGCGATACTAACCGATGGTACGGTTCGCAGAGCTACCCATAGATCTGCGATATCTTGATCGGAAAAACCTGCATAAAATTCGTAGGGGAACGCCGGATAGTAGGCCTTACCCTCCGGGTTGATACCCTGACGTAATGCCATTGCGAACTGGTCCATGGTCCAGTTACCGATCCCTGCAAACGGATCAGCGGTGATATTGGGCGGTACGAAGGTTCCAAACGGCGTCACCAATGGCGCGCCACCTGCCAGCGCGGGCGTCGCAGCCTCATTGTTAGTATGGCACGCGATGCACCCGCTCGACCGGGCCAGATAGGCACCACGATAGGCATCGCCTTCCAATTGGCCGAGCGCCTCGTCTTCCCCAATGGGCCATTTAGCGACAGAAAAGACAAAACCAATCCCAATCACCGAAATAATCAATCCAGACCGAATAAGCCCCCGCATCCTAGTTGCCACTCCGAAACTGTGAATGGCAGGAAGAACAAACACCGCTTACCAATTCAAAAACTTGTGGCGCGGACATCATGGCAAAGTCGATATCTGTCGCGGCCTCGCCCGATACAGTTGCCGAAATCGGTACCATTGTTCCGTTTGGCTTTGTGACACCCATCAATTCACTAACTGTAAAACCTGACTTAGCTTTATCCATCTGCATCGCGGAATTACCGATCATCGACGCATGATCAGCCATTGTTGGTGCGGATGTCGGTTGGGTTAAACCGTTCGCAGCGGCCGTCGTCAGCCCTAGCGCGTAGGTCCGTAGTTCTTCTGATAACGATGTAAACTTTTCCCAATCCTGCCATATCTCGGGCTTGGCAAAAGATTTATCAGAGAGTGGTTCCTGCGGGAACAACTTGTTCATATTGTCTCCGGCATGGGCTAAAATTGTTGCCGATTTGACTTCGACTGCACGCGCGTCAAACGCTGTCTGACCTTGCATCATCGGGGCCAATTCAGCCATCGCCGTGCGCAGAGCTACCATACTATTCATGCGTTCCAGCGTGATGCCAGTTGCGCCATTGTGCGCCAGTGCAGTCAGTCCCAGCAGCGACAACACAGCGCCGCCCGCGATACTTTTCGTATTCATAATATTTCCACCGATTTTTTGTTTTTGCAGACAGTCGTGTCAGTTCACAAAAAACGCGCTCGCGGTGGTGGTGTGTCAAATTCCAACGCACGTCCAGAAAATCGGTTCCCCTCGACGGGCCAAAGCAAGAGGATGTTCACACCCACAGATTGCGGGATTGCTGTAGGTAAATCGGCCACAATCACATTGCACGACACGAAACTATGACAGACAGTGTTTTGGTGACCACTTGCGACAGAGACAAATTCGACCGTCGGTACAGAACGTTCACCATGGGGTTCGTGGATTCGGCTTTCGAACGACAAGCCAAAAAGCAGCACCGCCATTGCCAAGGCAACAACCAGATTTTGCACGATTGTCAGGGATTGCCCCAAACGCATTGCCTGTTCCTAAACGCCTGTAATACTGCTCTTAGGGCGTTATTCGCCCATTCGTAATTGACAAGACCATGCAGTCAAACGCAGCTTGAGGTCAAGTATTTTGTCATGAAACGTTTGTGATTGGGCTAAGCCGTCAGGGCATAATGATCGTTCGGTGTCCCGGTTACGCCGCAATCAATTGGGTCAATTGGCTGAGTCACATTCTCATTCGTCAGCCGCGAACAATCGTTAAAGGACGCTGTATATATGGATCTGGGCGAGTTTGTTCCTTGGATGCACCGGTTGGCGCTTTAACATTTATCAGGACACAAATAGAGAACGCCCTCACCAAGCAAACTATCTATTCCACCCAGCACACCATCAGCGACCCAAGTACTCACATCGGGTTCACGTTTGAACATCATTTTTCCCGGTCGCTTCTTTGGCTATGCCTGTTTCAAACTGACGGTAGACGATCCTTCATGGAACAGAGCTGAGCAAACTACGCCAGCAATATAGCGGATAGCTTGGCTGCGAGGTAGTGTATGGGAGCACTGGCACTTCGCCCGACCAAAACTTCGAGTCGATCTCCAAAGTCGTTGGACGACAAATATCGATTGGGAAAAGAGACACATCTGCAGGGTAAGCAACGTTGCTTGCATGTAAGGGCACCAGCGCTGTGCTGCCGTATAACGGTAGTGTCTGATCAAAAGCGTCTCTCAGAACAGTCCCCCGCAAAAAGTACCAGGGCCACAATAGCAGCCCAGGTACAATTCTTCGGCAGAGTCTAGGCCGCACTCACGGCGAATTCGGTCATCATTCCAGTCGACAGATGCGGCATGTGGTGACAATGCAACATCCAACGCGCCGCTTCGCCTGCGTCCAACGCGACAGTAACCTGTGCCATCGGCGGCACATAGACAGTATCGCGCATCGCACCTTTGAGAGCCGTGCCGTTGATATTCACTACCTGAAACACATGGCCATGTAGGTGCATTGGATGACCCATCATCGACATGTTATGGAAAGTGAGCTCTACCCGCTCACCACTGATCGCAGTAATTGGCGTATGGTCGCCCCATGTTTTGCCGTTTATCGTCCAGACATAGGGCTGCATGTTACCGCCCAGCATAATCATATGGCGGCGATCGACTGGTCGGTCAGCCAGACTTGTTAACGAGTTTGCCGCCGCGGATCGAAGCATCCATTCCTGCCCCATATCAGTGTCAAACGCAGGCGACGCTTGGTCTGCGATCCCACTGATCTTTTCGACGATGGCGGATGGTGTGGCAAGAATGATGCCGGTTCGCTCACGTGCCCCCTCGCGCAGCGCAAAAATTGGGAATGCGCCTTCAGCCGTAATATCGACCTCGATATCTAACCGCTGCGCCATCGCCATCCCAAAGCGGGTGCCGAGCATTGGCTCGATTTCGTGTCCATCGACGGCAACTAGACGCGCGGCAAGGCCGCCCGTATCGATCCAGAACGACGTGGCAGCCGCCGCATTGATGATACGCAACCTAACGCGGGTCCGCCGATCTACACGGATAACATCCGGGTCATTTAAAGTGCGGTCATTGGCCAGATACGCATCGAAGTTGAAATCATTCAGATCCATCTCCATCCCAGCCATGTCCATATTGCCCATGTCCATGCCATCCATTTTCATGGTCCCCATGCCATTTTCAACAGACATATTCATTCCCGAGTGGTCCATGCCAGCCATGGCGTCTGGCTTTTCTTCGGTCATTGCATCCATAGCGGAATCACCAGACATGTTCATGCCTGCATGATCCATTGCCGCCATTGCGTCAGGTTCTTCTTTTGGGGCCTCGTCCATTTCCGCCATGTCATGCGGCATGGCGCCACTGGTAATTTCTTCCAAAACCTCTGCCGGTGACCGGAACGAGAAATCGTGTAAGAACATGACGACCTCTTGCCGATCAGCTACCATGTCATCTGCACTGCGCACGATCAAAGGTGCTGCAAGCAAGTTCATTTCCTGCAACGGCACATGGCTGTGCATCCAATGCGTGCCTGTCGTTGCCGCATAATCATAACTGCGCGTCTCACCGGGCTGCAAAAGCGCCATCGGAATGTTGGGCACGCCGTCCTGCACATTTGGTGGCAGTTGACCGTGCCAGTGGATAATTGTTTCCTCGTCAAGAGTGTTCGTCAAATCAACCCGAAACCGCTGGCCGGGATCAAGAATGATCCCCTGCCCACCCGCGGCATTTGTCAGGCCAAAAACCTTGGCCGCGCGCCCATCGATATCAAGAACGCGGGTGCCAGCCGCTAGCGCCATAGGGCCGTCTTGCCCAAATGCCATCTGCGGCAGTGTCGTTGATGCAGCCAGCGCTGCTGACGCTGCTATGAAGCCGCGTCGTGAAAATCTAGGTGTCATGTCATATATCCATCTGGCGCACTTGGCGCACTTTACTTTGATTGACGCTTGCGAAAGCGTTGATGAAAAAGCTTCAGATGGTTTGCGGGGGTCGTTCCAACGTCATAGGGCCAAATGACACCATAATATCAACTTCGCGCGGAACACCGCGCTTCGCATCCGCGTCTAAAACCAAAGTAAGCGCGAGATCGGTGTCCTGGGTAGTCCTTACCGTGCAGGCAGCCACGCAACTTTGGATCATAGTCTGCTGTTTCGTATCGGTTGCCGAGTTGTCACTCTGTGAAACATGTCCAGCGTGTCCAGAGACTATGTTCCCTGGCACGTCCATCTGCATAAACGGATGCGCAAACATCGCAAAAATCCACAGCGCCACAGCGAACGAAAAGAGCCAAACGCTCTTAACTTTTTGACGGTCATGATGAAAAAAAGAACCCATTGTCAGCGCGTAATTCTAGGAGGAATTTTTGTCAATTCACAACAATGTTCCCAGAGCACAGCCATGTAGTTGAGCCTACGTCTGCCTACTTCTCTGGCACCTATCTGATTACTTATTTGAGGCCCTAAGTCGCCGACTTAAATGTCCGTCGCGACAGTTAGAATTGCCCGCTCGCGCCACTAAAACTCCTATGGCAACTCCTGACATTGCGCCCGAAGAAAATTTCGAAACCCAATGAATTCTAAAACCGACGCCAAGTCCGATGAAAATCGCAATTGGTGCATTGAGCAGCACAATAGGCTACCGGTCAGGTGCGAGAAGCGCGAGAGCAGTCAACATGGCAAACCAACAGTTGCATCTGTTAATGGCCGGGCGCCAAGAATGAACTCGCGCATGAACCAGAACTGAAAACTGGAACAGATGTCGGCGTCAGACAAATGCGCAAAAAATCATGGGATACCAATGATCGACATACGGTTTCCGTCAGAACAAGATGGCAATCCACAACCAAAGTCCGACACTTTGCCTTTGGATTGAGGAGTGATTGCGCCGCGTTTGCAGAGCAGTTATCAGGCGATGTGCGCGAAACAAGGGGCTGTCATGCGGTTTTGGGAAACGGTCGGCCTTATACTGGTTCTGTCCATTGTTGGGCTAACCTACGAGATTGCGGCCGGCCGTGTGTTGGCACCGTTTTTCGGAACCTCATTGGTAACCTGGACTACCGTGATCGCGACGGTTTTGGCCGGGTTTTCATTGGGCAGCGCGCTCGGCGGGTTGATCGCAGAACGAGAGCGAGATGTCGCGGCGCAAATCGTCCGGCGGGCCCTGATAGTAACAGCGGTGCTGATGGCGCTATCACCGACGATCCTTTCGATATTGTACGGGCTGGGCGCGCGGGGCACCGGCGGGATGGTCCTGTCGGTTATCGTGGCTTTCTTTCCCGCGTCAGTGCTGGTCAGTTTTCCCTCTCCCTATTTGGCCAAGCTGGCTGTAGAGGCGCGGCCCGGGCGAGAGGGCTCATCTCTGGGCCTCGTGCTGGCGGCAGGGTCATTGGGTGCCATCGTAGGGGCGGTTCTTGCCGGATTTGTTGCATTGCCACTCGTCGGTTCGGCGCTGACATTTGTTGGATGCGGGGCCGCGACTCTAATCTGCGTGCCTTTCGTGCGTGGTGGACCGCAGTCCGCGCTTGGGGTGATCGCTCCAGCTGGGTTGATCATCGCATTGGGCCTCACAAACGGGTCGGTCTGTCGATATGAATCGGGCCTGTCCTGCATTGACATTGGGCAACGCGATGGTGAAATCCGTCTCTATTCAGACCGCATAACACAAGCGGCTGAGCGGGTTAGTTCTACTAGTGCTGCACCGCAAGAAGACGCATTGGTGCTGCGTTATGCGCAATTGCTTTGGGCGCGTATGGGGCAAGATCTACCCGCGGACGCAAACGTTCTGTTTGTGGGTGGCGGTGGGTACACGCTGCCAAGTCAACTGTTGAGCATGCGACCGAAGGCTCAGGCAGTTGCGGTCGAGATTGATCCGCTCGTGACTGCTGCGGTGCTAGAAAATTTCCCTTGGGCCGGATCTGTGATCCGCGATAACAGGCGCCTCGAGATAATTCATACAGATGGGCGGATGTATATCAACGAAACGGAACGCCGGTTCGATGCAGCGGTCATGGACGCGTTTTCGTCTGGATCGGTCCCTGCCCATCTGGTGACGTTGGAGACCTACCAGCGATTGCAGAAGATCGTCGCTGGGCCAGTCTACGTAAATCTGATCGATGAGCCAAACGGGCAGCTGGCCCGTGGCACCCATGCGATCCTGACTCAGCTTTATCCGCATGTGACGTCACTTATGGGTCCGGTGAGTGAGCGCGGCTATGCCAATATCATCCTGACGGCGTCACCCACGCCGCTCACACCGCTAGATTGGATGCCTGTTGGGTATTCTCTGGCGACTTTGACAACAAGCCGCGCCTTCACCGACGACCGCGGTTGGATAGGGCATCGATAGACGCAACTGACCCGCATGTTTTGGGGTTTCTGGCTACTTTGTCTGCATCATCATGCTTTGGATCCAAAAAAGGAACACCGACATTTGGTCGTAGATAGCGAAGGGCGGTGACCGGGTGGGTTTTTGATCAAGACCGCAAACTCTATCATTAGAATCCGACAAGAAAGAATATTCAGGAAAGCTCCCAAAAAGTCATTAATCCCGTACGCTCTTTGTGTGTACACAAACCCCTATGTTATTGTTGAAAAGTTAGCTGTCATCCTTTCCTTAATCGGTATGGCAAGGAAGCGCGCAATTTAAGCTGAAAGGCCGAGATACATTTCAACGCCAGCGATGGCATTATCAGAGGAAACAGACTTGGGTCACACTAGGCAGCGTCCTAGCTTTGCGGGATGACAAAACACAGCCCCTTCCGCTACTTCAAGAGGTCACTCGAGATCATTCGATTAGAAGTGATGTTGTACGTCCGGTTTCCACTCTCGCTTCGGAATGTCGAGGACTTGCTGTACGAACGCGGGATCGAGATCAGGCACGAAACAGTTCGGTTTTGGTGGAACAGATTTCGACCGGCCTTGTTGCGTGGATCATGAAAAGGTTGGAACGCGCCCTGACCGCCAAGCGTCGTTCGCGGTGGCGCCGCCCACAAAGCAAGTGCGTCATCGCTGTTCCAGACCATCAAATTTCAGCGTTGCCGCAGGCTTTCTTTGTACTCGGTCCAGTTGCTCACCCGATGCTTTTGCTTCGGGATCTTGTCACAGTGATCGGCGTTGAACTTGTGCGGCATCTACGCATCCTCAAGAGTAGAGGCCGCGACCGATATCAGTCCAGCGGTGTTCCATGCAACAACGCCCCACATTGCAAGTAGTGCCGAATTAGACAGAAATACTGGCAAATTGGAAAACAGTGTGGCTGATTGACTGTGATCCGGTTGAAAGCCGTGCTCGCCCGAAACGGTGTCCAGCGCCCGCGTCAGTTCGGTCTGGTCGAGTGTTATGCAAAAACAGATCTGGTTTAGATGCTCCGCGGCAAACATTGAACTGCCGTCAGATTTAAGCTGAAGAAAGTCAGACATCTGTTGTCATTTGCGGCGGGGGCGGGGGATGTAGCTGTTAGCCTAGCATTGAACGCCGAAATTAATTGGATACATCGCGGCTATTTCTTGTCGACGGCACTGGCCCAATATTCATCGAGGTCGTCACGCCAGGCCTCACCCGCGCTTTCCTCGAAATTCCGTCGCTCCACCTTGGGTGCAGCCGCGAAGGCTTCTGGCGTCGCATCGAGCACGAATATCTCGTGATTGGCTGTGGCGCGCAGATCAGTCCAGCGTATCGCGACTAACTCCTTGCCCAAACCAAGAAAGCCCCCACGTGAAACCAGCACATAGGCGATCGTTTGTCGCTTCGCGTCGAGCACAACGTCCTTGATTTCGCCCAGCGTTTCATCCTTAGGGGTACGGAGGTCGGCGCCAGTGACCAAATCCATACGCATCAACCGATCCATGTCTGTAACCGGCATGGCATTTGCTAGATGGGCGCGACGCCATGCAATTCGGACCGCCAGATCGTCAGACTCAAGACTGACAAGCGCGTCATGTTCCTCATAGATTTGCCGCATGGAAGCAAGCACCGTCTGACAGGCCTCTTCGTTGCCCTGGAATGCGTAGACTTCGGCGGCGTCGCGCAGTGCTTGTATCTGCTGGCGCGGCGTACCGATTGAGCCATAATAGCCCGCTCCGTAGCTGGCGTATCCCGCACTGTATCCGGCTGGTGGCAAAACACCAAAGCCCGCGCTAACCAGTTCGCCTATGAAGGTCCGGAGTTCGCTCTGGCACTGCAGGGCCCCTTGCTCACCGGAAGCTGATGTATCGGGAAGAGTCTCCAAATCAGCCGCGCGAACGGCCAAGGGGGTGTTCGCCATTGAAATGATGATCGTCAATGCAAGTAAACTAATTGGTCGCATGAGAATGTCCCTTCTTTTAACACAGTCTGACCAGTAAACGGTCGATATGTCGTCACCGTCCCAAGACCGGCGCACCAGATGCACCGCAGGATGTTCTTATAGACGCGCGTCAGACCGATTTGTTACACTTCGTGCAACCATAAGAGGGTTCATTTGTCGATCGCCCTGGCCAGCAGCGCGTGTTGTTTGATGATGAATCTCCTTATTGGATCTTCCGTTCGATACCTCGCTAATTTGTTGGTTCCCGATCGCGACGAGCTATCAGGAAATCTTCAGAGTGTCATTATGACGGTTCAATCAGTCCAAAGGCTAACCGCATCTACTTTGGCATGGCGGGGTGAACTTGCAGTATGTGAATGGCGGCGGGAGCGGAATTTGAGGTTGATCTGATTGCGCGTCGAAAGCCGCAGGAAGAGTTTGCGGCTGTCGTCGAAACGTAACCTGCTGCAATCATGAGGGGGCTCAGGAGGACATAGAATGCCAGCGTCTCTTCTGCCATGCCTTCGCTTGTGCCGCCAAGGGCGAACAGCCCGATGAGGACCGGAATCGTCCGCTTCTCAGGACCTTTAAGCCGCGTCATAGCGCGCTTGATACCCGCATCGATCGCTCCTGTGGCAGTGACCACGCCGATAAACGCGCCAATCATCAAAACAATTTGGGCCGCGTCGATCGCACTAACGAAACCCGTGATCGGCTCCATGGCTATGTCTAAAGACCCCTACGGATTGGCATCTGTCAACGTATAGGAGCCTGCAACGGGCACATCTCTGCCGATTGCCTCGGAGAAGATGCGTTCATATTGGCCTGCTGGGACCAACCATGTAAGGGCTGCCGCGATTAGCGGTGCAACTGAGGCCGAGGCCAAACCCGCATCCTATTGCCGGGACGCACCGGCCTTCAGGGGCAAAGGCAAATCGCCGCGGCAGTTGCCCGAGTTTCAATTGCTGCAGGCGACCTTCGATCATGGTGGAGTAGCTCAGAGAGAGGTTTCGCAAGACCAACGCTGAGCACCACCAGCCCTTTGGCATTGACCTTTTCATTTCCGTGCATTCTGTCCGCCATTCCATTGGCGATCTTGCCCAGATAGATCGCATCCGCCGAAGTCTCAATGAATATGACCCCGCCACAGCAATAGCCGCTGACAGGTCGGGCGGACTGGCTTCAAAGAAATTGGCTACCGAAGCGGCCAGGCTGATCCGTTTTTGGGCGTTGGGAGACCATCTAGCGAGGCCAACACCGCAGACATCGCCTCCCTGCGACGCCGCTGCCGCTCTTGCCGCGTCGCGCCCGGCGAGCAAGACCATGAGACCAGGAAGTTTAGCGAGGCGAGCGGCGGTGCGCAGGCCGACCTCGCCATAGCCACCAATCAGCCAAAGCTCAAGTTGAGTTGTTTGTGGCTCATGCACAAGTCTTGCCTCTCGTCATCTAGAATTCTCAATCAACTAAAGAGCTCCGGGCATTCGCGGGCACATTTGTTGGTCAGGATGATGTAGACAAGATGTAGTGTCGCCAGCCCAGCCAGAAGGCAGAAAAACGAAATGTAGGCATATCGAAGAAACACGAAATCGACCACTACGACCGCTACCAGCGTCAGGGCAAAATGGCGCACATGTTTGTAGAAAGACAGAGCTGGCGGCATGATGATCAGGGCCACGTATATCATGTTGGTCAGCCAGCGCGGCATCATGAAATCAAGCCACATCGACTTTTCATACGCCAAGGATTGGTTGTTGATTTCAACCACGATCATGCTGCTGTTCAGCCCATGTGGAATGTAGAGTAGAAGACCAAAAGCCAGTCCTATCAAAGCCAAAAAGAGAAACAGACGCTTGCGAGGGCTATTGTCTGGTTCGAGCACATAGACGGAAAATGGAATCCAGACCGGCCACATGAACCAGGTGAAAAAGATAAACCCCATTGCGCCCCAAAGAACGGTGAAGGGATCGTCTCCCGTCATTCCCAGCCAAACACTTCCTTCCATGAACTGTTGCAACCCGGCAAAGAGTGGCATCAGCGCGATCGGAATATAGCGCCGGTTACGGCGCCATGCGACCACTGAAATCGCGGTGCCGCCAACCACCAGAAAGACGCTGGCTGCAAAACTTACTTCGGCAGAGAGACACATGTTGACACCTTCGTGATCGGGGTTGCTTTTGCTTTCCAGCACATGTCGCAGTGCGGATCGCCCCGCGACAATGTTTGGGTCCTAGTATAGTGCCCGTGGTCACCGTCACCGGCTATGATATCGGCACCTGGCCAATCGTATTGACACCAACTTGCAAAGAACGCCTCGAGATCACCACGGTCGCTGCGCGCAGCGACAAGGGCACGCACGAAGCTTTGCGGCGGACAATGGGTGAAGTTGGTGATGATGTCGTCGCCGTCCAGATAAGTCTCAACGCCATAACCCGGTGCCCCCGGCGCGCTGAAGGGAAAGCGCAGCAGCGACTTTATCGTCCATTGCAACCGGCGCGCCGGGTCGCGAGTGGCGAGGCGAAACGGCCAAGACGAGGCCATGAGCATCCGCGCATAGACCACCCAGCCCGTATCTGCGACCAACTGTCGGGCCATTGCAGGGGCGACACCGGCGTCCAGCAAAACCCTATATGCGGCGCTGGTGAACACCGCCAGTTCAACCATCAACCGATTGCCGAAACTCGGAAGTACGCCCTGATCGGCAACCTGGCGCTGCGACGCAGCCTCGACGGACAGCTCGTGCATGAAGAAGGTCAGATCGGCCCTGAGCCAACGGCGTTTGCGGCCATCTGCATAATCAATCTCGCGCGACAACAGGACATCACTGGCTGCACCCTTCAGAAGCCGAAGCACGACTCGACGAACCGCTGGAAGAAGCAGGTTTCTGGAGGTGATACCGTTGGGGTTCATGATGTCTCCAATCTCGTTTTGGCTCACCGATCTCGCTGTCATATTACTGCGACCGCGTCCAAGATCGCACCGCTAGGCCGATGTGTCTTGGCCCCGTGCAATCTTCGTGCCTGCCTTCCCGTCCAGCAAAAGAAGCGCGTCCTGCAGTCGCCCGATACTACAGAAGCCGCCTTCCCCCGCGAACCTGGCGGCAGCGCGCACTTTTGGACCCATCGAGCCGTCTGGCAGATCCAGCGCCATGGCCTCTTTAGGTGTGAGAGTAGTCAACGGCTTGGCGCTGTCAGTGCCGAAGCCGTGATAGACCGCATCGACATCGGTCAGTAGCAAAAGCGCATCTGCCTTGAGCGAGCGGGCCAAAAGTGCACTTGAGGAATCCTTGTCGACGACGGCCTCGATGCCGATCAGCCCGCCGTTCGCGCGGCGGATCACCGGGATGCCGCCGCCGCCGGCACAGATTACCACCACGCCGGCCTCGAGAAGCAATTCAATCACCCGCGTGTCGGGGATCTCCTGCGGGACGGGCGAGGCCACGACACGACGCCATTTGTCGCCATCGGGTGCGATGTGCCAACCCGCCGAACGGGCGCGGGTTTCCGCCTCGTCGCGGCTATAGACTGGGCCCACGAATTTCGTTGGCTTGTCAAATGCCGGGTCGCGCGGATCGACCACAACCTGCGTCAGTAGCGTCGCCACCGGCCGGTCGTGATCCAAAGCGTTCTCCAGCTCTTGCTCGATCAGATAGCCAATCATGCCCTCGGTTTCGGCACCCATGACATCGAGCGGATAGGCCTCGTCCGGTTTGTAGGCCGCCCCCTGCAACGCCAACAGGCCAACCTGCGGACCGTTGCCATGGGTGATCACCAACTGATGCCCTGCGCGAAGGATCGCAGCCAGTGCCGGAGCAGCCTTCTGCACGTTCTGCCGCTGGTTTTCCGCCGTCAGTGGTTCGCCTCGGCGCAACAAAGCATTGCCCCCCAAAGCTACAACAACTAGCACCGCTCAGCCTCCCAATGTGGCGACAAGAACTGCCTTGATCGTGTGCATCCGGTTTTCCGCCTGATCGAAGACAATCGACGCCGGGCTTTCGAACACCTCGTCCGTCACCTCCATCGCAGTGATGCCGAACTGCTCCTCAATGTCCTTCCCGACGGCGGTGTCGGTGTTGTGGAACGCGGGCAGGCAATGCATGAATTTAGCTCGTGGATTGCCGGTTTTCTGCATCACTTCGGCGTTGACCTGATAGGGCATCAGCAGCTCAATCCGTTCGGCCCATTTATCCTTGGCCTCGCCCATAGACAGCCAGACATCTGTATAGACGAAATCAACGCCCTTGACGGCCTTGTCCACATCGTCGGTCAAAGTCACGCGTGCTCCGGTCTCGGTGGCAATGGCCTGCGCCTCGGCTTGGATCTCTTTTGTGGGCCAGCAAGCTTTGGGCGCGCAAAGCCGCACATCCATGCCCATCTTGGCCCCGCCGATCAGCAGACTGTCTCCCATGTTGTTCTTGGCATCCCCTAGAAACGCGTAGGCGATTTCGCGCATCGGCTTGTCGCTGTGTTCCTGCATGGTCAGAACATCGGCCAGGATCTGCGTCGGGTGAAATTCATCCGTTAGACCGTTATAGACCGGTACACCCGAAAACTCGGCCAGTTGCTCGACGATCTCCTGCCCGAAGCCGCGGTATTCGATGGCATCATAAACACGGCCCAGTACGCGCGCGGTGTCCTTAACACTTTCCTTGTGTCCGATATGGCTTCCCGACGGTCCTAGATAGGTGACAGTCGCGCCTTGATCGTGCGCCGCCACTTCGAACCCGACGCGGGTCCGGGTGCTGTCCTTTTCGAAGATCAGGACAATTTCCTTGCCTTTCAGGCCGGGCTGCTCGGTGCCTGCATATTTCGCAGATTTCAGATCGGCGGAGAGTTTCAGCAAAAAACCTATCTCGGCGGGACTAAAATCGCGCAAAGTCAGGAAACTGCGGTTCTTGAGGTTAAAGCTCATGGTGTGATCCTTTCACGGGGTCATTCGGCATCGCGGATGGTCGGGCAACTCATGCAATGGCTGCCCCCCCTGCCCCGGCCCAGTTCGGCGCCCGGGATCGCCAGAACCTCGATCCCGGCGGCCTTCAGCGCTGCATTGGTATCATCGTTGCGGTCATAGCCGACGACAACGCCAGGGCGCAGCGCCAGCACGTTGTTACCGTCGTTCCACTGTTCGCGCGATCGCTCCGCCTCGTTATCGCCGCCGGTCGGGACAATAGTCAGTTTTGGCAGGTGCAAGACCTCTGCAACCACGTCGAACAGGGGCCGGTCGTCACGCCGGAATTGCAGTGGCTTCTTGCCTTCGGCGGGGCGCAGATCGAAACAGGTAATTTCGTCAGCAACCTCTTTGAAACTCGTCACAACATCGCCGCCACACAGCGTGAACACCGTGTCCAGATGCATGGCCGAGCGACTCTTGGGCAACTGACAGGCGATCACACGCTCTGCAACTCCCTTGGCAAACAGCGCCGCCGCTAAGAGACCGATGCCTTGCGGCGAGGATCGCTCGCCCATACCGACCAGCACGGTGCCATTGCCCACCGGCATTACATCACCACCCTCGACAGTGGCGAGACCGTGCTCCACCGTCGGGTCGCCCCAATGCACCGTGGCCTTACCTGCAAATTTCGGGTGGTACCGGTAAACCGCCGCCGTCAGCAGTGTTTCGGGCTTGCGCGCGGGCCAGAACATCGGGTTCAGCGACACCCCCCCGTAGATCCAGGCGCTGTTGTCGCGGGTGAACAGAAAGTTGGGCAGCGGCGGCAGGATGAGGCCAAGCGGCCCCAGATAACTGCCGAACAGGCCGGTCGGTTCGAACGGTAGATCGCCAACCTCCAGCCCGCCGATCAGATATTCGGCCAGCTTGGTGCCCGGTAGCTCATGCATCCAGGCCAGTAGCTCGTCCAGCATGCCTGTGCCGACATCATTCGGCGTTACCCGGTGGTCCAGCACCCATTTGCGCGCGTCGGGAATGTCCAGCACCTCGGCCAGCAGGATGTTTACATCCAGAACCTCAACGCCTTCGGCCCGCATAAGCTGCGCAAAGACATCATGGTCCTTTTGGGCCTGCTTGACCCAGAAAACATCGTCAAAGAGCAGCGCCTCAGCATTTGACGGTGTCAGGCGGCGGTGCGCCAGACCGGGGCGACAGACGATGACCTGCCGCAGCCTGCCGGTTTCGGAATGGACGCCAAGATCATGAGTGGTCATAAGGGAATGCTCCTGTTTTCATAGGATTGCGGCGATGCTGAGCACAGCCGAGATAAAGATCGTCAGGATCAGCAGAAGCGGCCAGACAAAGGCGATCCAACGGTCGTAAGGTACGCGTCCGATGGCCAGCCCGCCGATCACCACGGCCGAGGTTGGGGTCACAAGGTTCACCAGACCGCTGGCTGATTGATAGGCAGTGACAACAAGATCCCGCGAAACCCCGGCAAAATCTGCCAGCGGTGCCATGATCGGCATCGACAGAACCGCAAGGCCGGACGAGGATGGAACCAGAAAGCTCATACCAACTTGAATCCAGAACATCAGATTGATGAAAGCCAGCTCCGGCAACCCACCGACGGTTTCCGCCGCGCTGTTCAGGATCGTGTCGGCAATCAGGCCCTGTTCCATGATGACCACAATTCCGCGGGCCAGACCGATGATCAGTGCCACGCCCAGAAGGTCGCGCGCGCCATCGACAAAGTTTGCGGTCAGGCGCTTCTCGCCCATCCGCCCAACAAGGCCGATCAGAATGGACATCCCCAGAAACAGCGCACCCATCTGCGCCATCCACCAGCCCTGCGAGGAGACACCCCAGATCAGCGCTACGAAGGTTGCCGCGAACAGGATCAGGATCACCGATTGCGTGCTGCTGAGATGGTCCTCCTCAGTGTCATTGCCGCCAGACAGAAAGGCCTTTTTGTTGCCATCGGCCTGGGCCGCAACGATCGAGCGGGCAGGATCGGCCTTGACCCGCATCGCATAGCGCATGACATAGGCCACACAGATCGCAAGCCCGCCGATCAGCAGTATCAGACGCACAACCAGACCATCGGTAAACGCCACACCCGCAGCGTTCGACGCAATCACGGTGGCGAACGGATTGATCGTGGAGCCGAGCGTACCGATCCCCGCACCAATCAGGATGATCGCGACCCCGGTCAACGCATCGAACCCGGCCACCATCATAACCGGTATCAGCAGCGCATAGAAGGCCAGCGTTTCTTCGGCCATGCCATAGGTCGTGCCGCCAAGCGCAAAGAGCGACATCAGGATCGGGATCATCCAGACCTCGCGCCCCGTCATTTTGCGCATTGCCGCCCTGATGCCGACATTAATCGATCCGGTGGCGTTGACGACTCCCAGAAAGCCCCCCAGGAACAGTACGAACAGCGCCACGTCGATGGCGTTGGCGACATAGCTATCCGGGTCATAGAACCCCGCCGTCGGGGCCAACAGGACATCAATAAAACCTTGCGGATTAGCATCGACCGACTTGTAAGTACCCGCCACGGCGACTTCGCGCCCGACAGCTTCGTTCATTTCGCGGTCATATTGACCCGCCGGGATGATCCAAGTCAGCGCCGCCATCAAAACGATCAGCAGGAACAAAATCGTGTAGGCGGTCGGGAACCGTGACTCATGACTTTCGCCCTGTGGTTCTGTTTTTGTTGGTTCGTTTGCCATTTCTCTATCCTTTTTGATCAATGCGATTGCTGGGGCCCGACCGTAACGCTGGAAAAAAGGCTGGGACACGCCGCGCATACTCCTCGAAAACCGTGCCTAACCGTTCGCGTGTTTCCTGCTCTTCCGTGAGGGCCAGACGGGCGTACTTGCAGATCAGAAAGGTATTCTTCGCCAGCGTCAGAAGTGTCGGCCATTGCACCAGAAATCCGGTCAGGACCAAGA
>CAYGMX010000022.1:0-16979 GCA_964351055.1 uncultured Loktanella sp.
AGGAATTGACCGCAGCACTGGGCCAGCTAGACCGGTTTGATCTGGGGCGCACACCGTATTTCGAGCCACTCAGGGGGCCAGCGATTCCGACCTATATTGCAGCGCCGCAAGCGGGGCTGTTGTATATGCCGCTCCGGTCTGGGCCTGATGGGCCTGTGCGCAAATGGTTGTCTGATATCGACAATACCACGACAGAGGCGTTGATAACGCAGTTCTCGCAAAAGACACTCCGGCTTTGGCAAGAAGCGCGGACACCGCATCGCAGTTTCACCGTATTGCGGCATCCTGTGTCGCGTGCGCATGCCGCCTTTTGCGACCATATTCTTGAAGATGGTGTCGGCAGTTTCCCAGAAATCAGGGCAAATCTGCGCAAAACCCACAAATTGCCCATTCCTGAAAAGGCGCCTGACCTTGATGATCCAGATGCTTATGATCTTGCGACCCATAAGGCGGGTTTTCTGGGCTTTCTCAATTTCCTCAAACACAATCTTGCCGGCCAAACCAGTATCCGCGTTGATCCTGCATGGGCTGGTCAGCTGACGCTCTTGCAGGGCATGGCACAGTTTACCCTGCCAGACTTTATCCTGCGCGAGGAAAGTCTTGCCCAAGACTTGCCGACCTTGGCAATGCAGGTCGGTAAGGCCGCCAAGCCGTTCGACACCTCGGGTCACAAAATTCATAGGTTGCTGGAATCTATTTACGACAAGTCCATCGAAAGCGCCGCACGAGATGCTTATGAGCGCGACTATACCGCCTTTGGTTTCGAAAACCTGGCCTAGGCCGCCTGTGTCGCGTTCACTTCGGTCAGAATGGTGTAAAGCGTGTTTGGATCACTGTTTGCCCGCAGCTTGGCGCAGATCGCAGGATCACGCAAAGTCCGTGAAACCAAGGCCAGTGCTTTGAGATGCTCAACACCGGCATGCTCTGGTGCAACCAGTGCGAAAACCAGATCAACTGGCTGGCGGTCGACAGCTTCAAAGTTCAAAGGCTTTTCCAAACGCAGAAACAGACCAATGACATGATCGATATCGGGGATACGCGCATGCGGCAGGGCGATGCCCTGACCGACACCAGTAGGACCAAGTCCTTCGCGGTCGATCAAGGCCTCGATGACAGCGGTTGAATTCAGACCATGGCTGGCCTCTGCCAATTCGCCCAGATCATGAAACAGGCGCTTTTTGCTTGTGCAGGATGAAATTGATTTCACCGCACCAGGCTTGAGGATCGTGCCAATTTGCATGAATTTTGTCTCTTACTAAGTTTTCGGAACTAACCCGATGTGCGCGGGTCGATCCAGCCGATGTTCCCGTCGTCGCGTCTGTAGACGACATTTATGCCCTTGTGCTTTTCATTCCGGAATACCAGTACCGGTGCACTCGAGATTTCCATTTGCATCACCGCTTCACCGACTGACAGGGACGGGATTTTTGTCTCCATCTCTGCGACGATCATAGCGTTGACTGAGTCTTGATCGGTCTCTTCTGTCTCTTCTCTTGATTCGAGGATATATGATCCCGCATCCGAAAGTTCAACCGGCAGCACGCGTTCCTTGTGGTGGTCCTTGAGGCGGCGCT
Source organism: uncultured Loktanella sp. (assembly GCA_964351055.1). Taxonomy (GTDB): domain Bacteria; phylum Pseudomonadota; class Alphaproteobacteria; order Rhodobacterales; family Rhodobacteraceae; genus Yoonia. Next base: position 1,575 of record CAYGMX010000022.1, read on the forward strand.
TGTAGCGGCGCAACTGTTTGTCCATCTTCTCGGAGCTGGCATCAAATGCCGCATATATTTCGGTTGCCTTGCCCGTTGATTGTGCTGTCAGCCCTGTCGACAAATGCACAACGGACTCGCAAACGAACTCATGCGCAGCCTTCGAGAAAACCACATATGCCTCGGTGGGTCGCCCTGCATACTTGCCCAGGATTTCGGTGAGTTCGGTCTTCACGTGCGTCTGAAGTGCCTCGCCAATGTCGATCTGCTTTCCGCTGATTTGGTAACGCATCGTAACTCCTTGTTTCGTAGCTGACGTGCTTTGTGGCGGCTCAAAGAGCCGCTAAATACTTTGCACATCAAGAGAGTGGATCACGATAACATCCCGATTTTCTTGACTTATCCATATCCGCCAGCGTTGTGTCGGCAAAAAAGCGGGGAAAGAAAACGGCTGTGTCATCTCTTTCATTTGGCGATGATTACCATGGTCTTGTCAATGATGCAGTCACTACAGCTTTGAAAAGAATTAGTTAACGCGGAAGTTGTTCCCAAGGTAAACACGCCGGACATTTTCGTCGGCCACTACCTCTTGTGTCGTTCCGCTCATCAGTACCTTGCCGTCATGCAAGATATAGGCGCGGTCCACAATTTGCAGGGTTTCCTGCACGTTGTGGTCGGTGATTAAGACACCGATGCCGCGGTTCTTGAGGTCTGCAACAAGATGCCTGATTTCACCAACGGCAATTGGATCGACCCCCGCAAAGGGTTCATCAAGCAAGACATATTTTGGACCAGCCGCAAGACAGCGGGCGATTTCGACACGCCGCCGTTCGCCGCCGGAGAGGGCCAGAGCCGAAGCGCGCCGCAAGTGTCCAATGGAAAATTCTGAAAGCAGTTCTTCGAGCCGCTCTCTTCGGCGGTGCCTGTCGGATACTGCGATCTCGAGGATGGACATGATATTGTCCTCGACGGTCATGCCACGAAAAATCGACATCTCTTGCGGCAGATAGCCGATCCCGAGCTGCGCGCGCCGGTACATCGGCAATGTCGTGACGTCACGCCCATCAATACAGACCTGTCCACCTTCAGGCGTCACAAGACCTGCAATCGCGTAAAAGCAGGTCGTCTTTCCCGACCCGTTCGGCCCCAGAAGTGCAACAACCTCTCCTCTGCCCAGATCAATGCTCACATCACGGATGACCGGCCGTTTGCGGTAGCTCTTGCGCAGGTTGACGACGTGAAGGCCCACATCGCCATCTTGCACGGTCAGGAACGGTGCAGCGGCCATCAGTTATTGCCTTGTTGCAGGACGGTACGCACACGCCCTTCCATTGTGGCTGTGCCATCGGTCACATTGATCGCCATCTGCTGCGCAGAAATGGCGCTTGCACCTTGGGTCAATAGAACATCCCCTGTCAGAACCAGCAAACCGGATGTGACATCATAGTCGGCCTGTTCTGCCTCTGCGGCCTCTCCTGCGGTCACGAAGGTTACGCCGCCTGATGCCAGTAGTCGGGCGATTTGTGCGGTTGATGCGCCATAGACAATTTCAACGCGGCTTGCCGTCAGTCTCAGGTCGCCCTGCCCAATAACAACATTTCCCTCGAATATCGCTTCGCCGGTTTCCTGATCGACCTCAAGGCTGTCTGCGGTCACCTCGATTGCTGCGGACGTATCAACGGTGATCCCGCCAAGATTTACACTCGTTTGGGCGGCCGCGATCCCGCACGTTGCAATGTACAACGACGCGCAAAATGCGATCTGTTTCAGCATCCGGGACCTGTCCTTTGTCATGGGGTCTGCGGCATATATAACAGCCGGACCCCATTATTGAATAGCATGTGCTGTGCGGTGTCTTCTGATGCGACCTGAAAGGTCACTTTTCCCGCAGTCAGTTGACCGAAGGGTGCGCGGATTTCCAGCAGACCGTCAGACGTGACCAAACCGGTATCCAGTTCCGCGATCAGTCCGTTTGTCTCCATCTGATATCCGGTCGAGGTTTCCAGCCGTGCCAGCCCAAGAAACCGCGCGACCCTTTCGCGACCGTCGATTTCACCTGTGGTTGCTGTCACTTCCAGCTTGCTCCCATCGGGATTGTCCATCTTCAGCCACATGTCGTCGACGCGCACCATATCGGGCACAGTGGCATCGGGCCGCGCTGTCTTGGCCGATATGACAACGATTGCCCCGTCATCTGTCACGCCAGAGAACTCCGGCGCGGAAATCCGCTGTTCCCGCGCGATTTCTTCAAGTTCGGCCAGCGCGATTTCCGAAGGTTCATTTGTTCCGCGCGCAAACAGAAAAAGGACCGACAAGAGCCCGAGTGCGCAAAGCGGCAGGATGATCTTGGCCCAGCCAACCAACTGCGAGTGAAAGTTGTCTGTGTCTGACACGCCTAAACAATCCCCGCGCGCAGGCAGTCATGAATATGCAGGAAACCAGCAACTTTACCCGACCCATCAAGCGCGACTGCAAAAAGGCAGGTGATCTTTTTGTCATTCATCAGCGCAACGGCTTCTTCGGCCAAAGCGGTGGGAGCGATTGTTGCTGGATGCTGGGTCATGACCTCGCCTGCCGTATGGTCCAGCAGACCGCTCATATGACGCCGCAAGTCACCATCTGTGATAATCCCGATCAGCCTGTCGTGGTCATCCGTCACGCCGACAACTCCAAATCCCTTTTGGCTGATGACCAGCAGCGCATCGCCCATCAGAGTATCCTTGTGAACCAAGGGAACGGCCGCTGCGGTATGCATCAGATCAGACACCTTCGACAGCCGTGCGCCAAGCTTGCCGCCGGGGTGGAACTCGCGGAAATTTTCAGGTGTGAAATCGCGCACCTCCATCAGGGCAACGGCCATGGCATCGCCCAAGGCAAGCGTCATCGTTGTGGATGTGGTCGGGACGACACCGGTGCTGCATGCTTCACCCAGATCGGGCAAGACAATGCTCACGTCTGCTGTTCTTAACAATGTACTCTTGGGTTTGCTCGCAACCCCGATCATCGGTATGCCGAACCGCCGTGTATAGGCAACAAGGTCTGCCAGTTCTGGCGTTTCGCCGGAATTTGAAAGGACCAGCACCACATCGTTCGGGGTCAACATGCCAAGATCACCATGGCTTGCTTCCGCAGGGTGAACAAAATGCGCGGGCGTTCCTGTACTGGCAAAGGTCGCGGCAATTTTGCGGGCAATGTGACCGGATTTGCCCATGCCGCTCACGATGACACGGCCTTTGGCATGTAGTAACAGCTCTACCGCTTGGGAAAAGCTTTCGCCAAGTTGCTCGGACAGCACAAGCAGAGCATCAGCCTCTTGGGTGATGACACGCCGCGCCGCGCTCAGGTGTTTTGCGTGATCCGACATCAGTGCGCAAAGATGTCTGTTTCGGGCCAGCCGGTCAGATCCAGCTTGGCGCGGGTTGGCAGGAAATCAAAACAGGATTGCGCAAGCGCGGTACGGTCTTCGCGGGCCAGCAGTGCATCGAACTTGTCCCGCAGTTGATGCAGATACAGTACGTCAGAGGCTGCGTAATCCAGTTGGGCGGCCGTCAAATCTTCTGCGCCCCAGTCGCTTTGTTGTTGATGCTTTGAAATATCGACGCCAAGCATATCCTGAAGCAGTACTTTCAAACCGTGGCGGTCTGTATAGGTTCTGACAAGTTTGGACGCGATTTTTGTGCAATAGACAGGTGCTGCAAGCGCGCCAAAGGCGTGGAGAAGTGCCGCAATATCAAAGCGCCCGAAATGAAAGAGTTTCAGAACATTCGGGTTCTCCAGCATTGCGCAAAGGTTGGGTGCTTCGGTCTGGTCTGGCGCAATCTGGACAAGGTGGCACTCTCCGTCCCCGCCGGACATCTGGATCAGGCACAGCCTGTCGCGATGCGGGTTCAAACCCATTGTCTCGCAATCAATCGCGACGACCGGCCCAAGGTCGAGCCCATCAGGCAAATCATTCTGATAGAGGTGGTTGGCCATGGGATGTCCCTTTTCATGCATCGCTTACAGATGGCAGATACGGTTTGTCGGCGTGATGCTCAAGTGTGCTGCGCGGATCAGGCGATTTTCGGGCTGGCATATATCGCATTTTTCGCGTTGGTGACCAACCATGCCGAGAACTCTGCTGGCGGCATGGGTTTGCCAAAACCATAGCCTTGGCCAAAACCACAGCCGCGCTCGCTCAGGTGGAACGCCTGTTCTTGTTGTTCGACGCCTTCAGCAACCACATGCAGCCCAAGTTCGGCGGCAAGTGCGAGGATCGCGCGGATAACGCTATCGGCTGCGTGATCGGGCAGTGGCGCAATCAGCGACCGGTCGAGTTTGATGCCAGCGATCGGCAGTTGGGTCAGTTTCGAAAGCGAAGCATAGCCGGTGCCGAAATCATCCAGTTCCAGCGCGATGCCGCACTCGGCAAGGCTGTCGATGTTGATAGCCGCCATGTCATCTTTGCCATTGATCAAGGTGTTTTCCAGAACCTCGACGATGACTTGACTCGCCTCAAGCCCCGACCGTTGCAGTGTCAGCAGGAAACGCTCAATCAAGTTCGGGTCGGCGATCGTGTCAGGTGCCGCGTTGAGTGAGATGGACGCACGCCAGAGATTTGTATCCTGCCATTGCCACGCATGGGTCATGGCTGATTTCCAGATCGAGTGGTCAAGATCGACCATCAGGCCGGCCCGTTCAGCAGCAGGCAGAAATGCATCGGGGGTGAGCAAGCCGCGTGTCGGGTGGCGCCATCGCGCAAGAACCTCGGCGCCGTGCAAGCTTCCATCGCCAAGGCGTATCTGCGGCTGGAACCAAGGTTCGATTTCCCCGTTGTGAATGGCATCCCGCAACTCCATCTGGAGTTGTTGCATAACGCGCAAATCCTCGCGCAAATCCTCGGTATAGGCTTGCGCACGGTTGCCCCCTGCATTCTTGGCGCATTGCAAGGCTATTTCGGCGTCTGCAACGATGTTAAGCGACTGCCCTGCCTCGTTGTTGAACTCCAGATGCCCGATACTGGCATTGATTGCGATACGGCGCCCATTGATCGCAAAGGGCTCGTCCAGCGCATCCATAACCCTGCGCACAAGAAATGGCGCAGGTTCGGTTGAAATAAGGATGAATTCATCACCCCCGACGCGGGCAACAAAGCTGTCATAGTCTACACAGGTCTGCAGCGCATTGCTGACCGCGACAAGAAGCGCATCGCCAAAATCGTGACCGATCGTGTCGTTGACTGATTTGAAGTCGTCCAGCCCAACAAGAAGCAGGGCCCATGCATCAGGATAATGGGAGCGGTGAATATCTGACAGATAACGCGTCAGCGCAATTCTGTTCGGCAATCCGGTCAGTTGATCATGTCTGACTGTTTCTTCCAGCTGCGCATTCGTTTTCTGTAGCTTCGTCTGCGAGGCCCGCAGCAGACTTGTTTGTCTTTGCATCTTGTGGATTGTCGAATGTACTGCACGTTGGGCTGGCCAGAAGATGAACAAGGCTTCTGCCAAGAGCATAATTGCAGATGCAGCAAGCGCCAAGCTTTGCATGGTCCTGAAATGTGCAGCATCCGATTCGACCTGTTGCGCAAACAGCGTTGCCGCCTGGACCAGCCCGCTGTGCAGCCCCTCCTCATAGTAGATGGCGGCCATTCCTTGGGTTGTTGTGATCCGCTGGTCCGGTGTCCCGATTGGCAAAGTCTTTGCCAGATCAAGAAAAGACCGGATCTTTCCATGAAGTGATGAAGCGCCTGCAAAATAAAGTGTCTGTAGTTCCGGTGACAGGACTTGTGACGCGATCAACCTACTATGGACCTGCTCCATCTGCGCCACTGATTTCTCAAGCGCGCTGAAGTCCTGCGTCGTTTGCGTTTTGAGGGTGGTTGCCTGTGCCACGATTTCTTGAGCGAAAAGTAACTGTTCGTTGCTTGTCTTGATCCAATGGGCGGCTGTCTGTCCACGTTCCACAGCGACACGGTTCAAGAAATGCGTTGCGATGACCAGACAAAGAATAAGGCAAAGCGCAACACAATAGTGCACCCAAAGCTGCTCTGGCTTGCGCCGCACAAGATAACCTAGGGCACGGGCAGCCCTTCTCTTGATCGAATGCATCCTCTGATTCCTGCGCCAGCTTCACGGCACTATGGACCCCGATACATTAATAGAGCGTTGCATTGAGCCGCGGGATTGCAGCGGTCTCATCGTGGAACACGTCGCTAGAGCGCCTTGGACAGCGCATGGTACCGCGCGGTGTATTCATCGCGAACTTCGACCGGTGCGCGCAGCTTGATGGCAAGGGTCTGCACAAGTGCGGGGTCTTGCTTGCCAAAGAATCGATCCGCTTCGGTCCGCGTGAAACCCGCAATCTGGACCGCTTCGAGCCATGCAGAAAGTTTGTCGGCCTTCTTGATCTGCTTTTTCACCGCAACGGGGATTTGTGCAGGCAGTCCGAACCGCAGGTGGATTGCGGCAGTCAGCCTGTCGTCAAGCTCGCCATAACCCGGCCCAACTGCCGCTTTCACGGGGCTGATCATATCGCCGATCACATACTCCGGCGCATCGTGAAGCAGGGCAGCCAACTGCCACTTGACCGGCGCAGAGGGATTCTGGAGGGCGAAAATGTCTGTCACGAGCAAGGAATGTTCGGCCACGGAATAGGCAAAATCGCCAATTGTCTGCCCGTTCCACCGCGCCACAAAAGCAAGCCCGTGGGCAATATCCTCGATTTCGATGTCCATCGGCGTCGGGTCCAGCAGGTCAAGCCTGCGCCCAGACAGCATCCGCTGCCACGCTCTGGGTTGTGATTTGGGCATCCGCACTCCGGCATTTATACGGGATCAGGCATAATGCGTCAGCGCGATGTGGTAAACGGGTCTGTCTGGCATGCGCCCAAATCGGGGTGCGACCCATGACATATTGCTTGTTAACGGATCGGTGCTAAATCCCCTGCAAATATCTTGTCGGCCTGATGGCCCAGACCGCGACATCGCCGCCATTGTCGCGCGCATCCAGCCCTGCTATCAGCCCCGACAACCGTACAAACGCGCCGCAGGAGCCGATCATGCAAGATTACATCGTCAAGGACATCAACCTCGCCGCCTTTGGCCGCAAGGAACTGGATATTGCGGAAACGGAAATGCCCGGCCTGATGGCCCTGCGCGAAGAATTTGGTGCAAAGCAACCGCTGAAGGGCGCGCGCATCGTTGGTTCCTTGCACATGACCATCCAGACCGCGGTGCTTATCGAAACGCTGACAGCGCTGGGTGCTGATGTGCGCTGGGCATCCTGCAACATCTTTTCGACCCAAGATCATGCCGCCGCAGCGATTGCGGCAGGGGGCACGCCTGTTTTTGCAATCAAGGGCCAGACCTTGGAAGAGCATTGGGACTACCTTGATAAATCCTTCATGTTCCCCGAAGGCCCGAACATGATCTTGGACGATGGCGGCGATGCAACGCTTTATGTTCTGCTGGGCGCGCGTGCGGAGGCGGGAGAAGAAATTATCCCCGTCCCGCAATCCGAAGAAGAAGCCGTGATCAAGGCACAAATCGCCAAGCGGATGGCGGCAAGCCCCGGTTGGTTCACCAAAACGCGCGATGCGATCAAAGGCGTGTCCGAAGAAACGACAACAGGGGTGCACCGCCTCTACGATCTGCACAAGAATGGCCAACTGCCCTTCCCTGCAATCAACGTGAACGACAGTGTCACCAAATCGAAGTTTGACAACAAATACGGCTGCAAGGAATCGCTGGTTGACGGTATCCGCCGCGCTACCGACACGATGATGGCGGGCAAGGTCGCCGTCGTCTGCGGCTATGGCGATGTCGGCAAAGGCTCTGCCGCGTCATTGGCGGGTGCCGGTGCGCGTGTCAAAGTCACCGAGGTCGATCCAATCTGCGCCCTGCAAGCCGCCATGGACGGTTTCGAGGTGGTCCTGCTAGAGGACGTACTTGATACGGCTGATATCTTTATCACCACCACCGGCAACAAGGATGTGATCCGGATCGAGCATATGCGCGAGATGAAGGATATGGCGATCGTCGGGAACATCGGCCATTTCGACAACGAAATTCAGGTTGCCGCACTCAAGAACCACAAGTGGACCAACATCAAGGAACAGGTCGACATGATCGAGATGCCTTCGGGCAACCGCTTGATCCTGTTGTCCGAAGGACGCTTGCTGAACCTTGGTAATGCGACAGGCCACCCGTCTTTCGTGATGTCGGCATCCTTTACCAATCAGGTCCTCGCGCAGATGGAGCTGTGGAACAACGGCGATGCCTATGCCGTGGGTGTGCATATCCTGCCCAAGCATCTGGATGAAAAGGTCGCGCGGCTGCATCTGAAGCGGATCGGGGTGAAGCTCACCGAGTTGAAGAAAGAACAGGCTGATTATATCGGTGTCACAGTCGAAGGCCCGTTCAAGCCAGAGCATTATCGGTACTAAATCCGTATGCGGCATGCCAAACGTCAGCAAATGGCGCAGGATGCTGCAAAAGCGCAGAGCAAGAAGAAAAAGCGCAGTTGGGCCATCATCCGTGGCTTGACTGCGTTTTGCTTTGCAGGTTTGCTTGCTCTTGGCGGATACCAGACGCTTGTGCATCCTGACACACCGTTGCCGCGCGCATGGAACCCGACCCAGCCATTGATCATCAGTGATCCGGTTACGCCGCTGACAGGGTGGAAGCTGAACCGTGCTGTGGCAGATTTTGACCAGTGCCTTGAAACGCTGGATGGTTTTGCCGCGTTTGAACCAAGAAATCCGCTGGAAGACTCTGATCAATGCTATATCCGCGATCGGGTCGCGCTTTCGCAGGTTGGGCGCTCCGGCCTTGCGCCGCTTGAAACCCGCTGCGCGATCGCTTTGCGGATGGCGATGTGGGAGCAGCACGATCTGCAACCGCTGGCCGCTGAATTGCTGGGCACCTCTGTCCAAAGCATCCAGCATATCGGCAGCTATAACTGCCGTGTCTTGCGCACAGACAACGGCCCGTCATCGCGGATGAGCACGCATGCGACAGCGGATGCCATTGATATCGCCGGATTTGGCTTTGCTGACGGATCACGGCTGCGGTTGCTGGATGACTGGGGCGGAACAGGGCCAGAAGCCGAATTTCTGCGCGCTGCACGCGATGGAGCCTGCACATGGTTCAGCCTGACGCTTTCGCCCGATTATAACCGGCTGCATGCGGACCACTTTCACCTTCAATCCCGTGGCTGGGGGCTGTGCCGCTGACAAAAAGGGCGCGAGGATTGCCCCCGCGCCAGTCTTGGGAATTTGTGAGAGTATCAGAAGCTGTAGCCGACCCGCAGGCGCAGCGTGGTCACATCCACCTGAAGAACATCGTCTTCGAAGTCATGAACCAGCAGCTCTCCGCCCAACATCAGGTTGTCCGTGATCCGCATGTCATAACCAGCGCCGTAAAGAACGCCGACACCGTCTTCGACAGCGAAATCACCCAATGGCGCAACGACCGAATTCGATGTCGCACCGACAACACCAAGCACGCCGTAAGCCAGACCATTGCCGACCTTGGCGCCAACGCGGCCTTTCAGGCGCGCTGTAGTGTCAATCCGTACAAGATCGTCCGCGACCGAATAGTCCGTGATGTCAAAGTCGAATTCCGCACCATAAACGATATTGCCTGCATCGTAGTTGTAGCCGGCGAAAAAGCCGATCGAGTTCCCGTCACCTTCCAATTCGAGGTTGGGGTCGGTCACCTTGACCGTTGCCTCGATGTCGGAACCACCAGCGGCGATACCGGCATAGGCACCTGTCCAGTCCTGTGCCTGTGCCATGGCCGGAGCCAACGCCAATGCTGTAACGATAAGAATCTTGTTCACTGTCATGATTGCTTCCTTGTTTGCAATTGAATCCCAAAAGTTTGGTGCAGCAGTCACGGTCCGCTTTGGGCGCAAGTTTCAGCAAACACGCGCCTGTGATCTTTCGTGATCGCATGACCTGGGGCGACAGCAGGTGCCAGCCGGACCTGATCGGGATGTACTGCGCACGACCTTTGACGCGACCGGCGGTCCGGGTTCGCCCCTCTGCTCAGCAAAACGCCGCCGTTTGCGGGGTTTTTCCTTTACGTGTTGCGCGCAGTCACTCTAACCTGCGTCTGACGCGGCACTTTGTGCGGCGTCTTGATAAATAACTTGGACAGTGGGGATAATCTTATGGGAAAAAGAGACGATTTGATTGCAAGGTATGCAGACGATCTAAAGAACAAATGTGGCATGACACCGGATATGGACTTGCTCACAAAGGTTACGATCGGATGTGGTCCGGCGATTTACAATGCTGACGCATCTACCGTTGCAGGCAGCCAGCCTTCGGAAATTGAAACCGTCAAAGCCAACTTTCTGATGAAGAAGCTTGGCCTGAAAGATAGCCCAGAGCTTGATACAGCGATCAAATCTGTCCTTGACACCTATGGCCAGTCAGAGCGCAACAAATACCGCGCTGTCGTTTACTACATGCTGACAAAGCACTTTGGCAAAGAGGCCATCTACGGTTGATCATCCGATATGCTTGTTGCGTGCGCCCGCCATATCGGTGGGCGTTTTGCGTTTTGGGGGCCAGGCTGGTACCGTTTGAACAGATGACGACAGCCCTGACTCTAGGGCGCTGTCTTGCCCAAAGCGCAGATGATGCCCCAGTCTTCTTCAGTTACGGGCTGCACTGACAATCGGGAATTGTTCACCAGCACCATTTCGGCAAGGCGCGGATCAGCTTTGATCGTATCGAGTGTTACGGGTTGCGCAAATGGCCGGACCGCTTTGATATCGACGCATTCCCAACGGGGATCATCTGTGGATGTGTCGGGATGCGCCTCGGCGCAGACCTCGACGATACCGACAATCTCAAGTCCGGTGCGGGAGTGATAGAAGAACCCCTTGTCACCCAGTTTCATCGCCCGCATGTTGTTGCGGGCCTGATAGTTGCGCACGCCGTCCCATTGTTCGCCTGCTTCACCTTTGGCGACCTGTTTGTCCCATCCCCAGACATCCGGTTCGGATTTGAACAACCAATATGCCATCAGCCGATGACCCTTTTCCACGCGCGCAAAGTGACTTCGCTGAACAGTCCCGCTTTGGCATAAGGGTCATTCTTTGCCCAGACTTGGGCCGCCGCCAGATCTTGGACATCCAGTATGATCATTGAACCGCACATCTGCCCGTTTTCATCCAGCATCGGTCCGGCCATTTCAACCACGCCTGTTTCGGCGACATAGGCCAGATGCGCCTCGCGGTTATCCATCCGTGTTTGCAAGGCGTCAGGTTTGTCGGTGGCGATAAGGGCAAAAAGCATTTATTCTTCCTTTAGTGGGCGCGACAGCAGCGCGGTCAGTGCCGCAGGCACATTGGTTTTCCCGTCGATCAAATCTGCGACGACTGTGCAGACAGGCATATCAATATTCAGGTCGCGGGCCAACTGGCGGACAGCGCGTGCAGTCGCTGCACCCTCGACTGTCGTGGTGGGGTCAAACGCGGTACCCTGTCCAAGCGCCAGCCCATACCGGTAGTTGCGTGACTGATCCGAAGTGCAGGTCAAGACCAGATCACCTAGACCGGATAAACCTGACAATGTCTCTGGTTGACCGCCCAGTTTAAGCGCCAATCGCTGCATTTCGGGGAATCCGCGGGTGATTAGCGCCGCACGCGCGCTTTCGCCCAACCGCGCCCCGATCGCGATGCCCGAAGCAATCGCCATCACGTTCTTGAGCGCACCGCCGAGTTCCGCCCCGACTGTGTCAGTAGTGCGGTAAAGGCGCAGGCTTGTGGTTGAAAGTGCCGTTTGCAAGATTGCGCCGTGCCCCTCGTCCGTGCAGGCCAGCGTCAGGGCCGTTGGCAGCCCGCGCGCAATATCAGCGGCAAAGCTGGGGCCTGTCAGCACCGCTGCCACGGCGTCCGGAGCCAAATCGCGGATTGTGCTGGCAGGTCCGGTCATCAGGGTCAGGTCGATGCCCTTGCAGCAGGCCACCAGATACTTTCCGCCAAGCTGGTCCGCATGGGTGCGCAGGAAGGCTGGCAAGGTTTGCGCGGGGATCGCAAGAAGGATCGTGTCGCAGGCAAAAAGCGGCTCTAATACGGCTGAAATCGCGATGTTGTCAGGAAGCGGGACGCCCGGCAGTTTCGGGTTCAGGCGCGTATCTTGCATCAGGGCAACCGCATCCGCATCGCGCGCCCAAAGCGTGATCCTGTTGCCATCCAAAGCCAGCGCCACAGCAAGTGCCGTGCCAAACGCGCCTCCGCCTGCGATGCCGATCTTCATGCTTTGGCCCCTTTCTTGCCAGAGCCTAGCATTGGTGTGGCGCGCTGGTCCAATGGCCAGCGTGGACGGGCGGACAGTGTCAGATCATCCCGCTCTCCGTGGGAAAGACGCTCGATCCCTGCATAAGCGATCATGGCTGCATTGTCGGTGCAAAGCGGCAAAGGCGGCGCAATAAAATCAGTGTCTAATGCGGCACAAAGCGCCATTAATCCGTCCCTGATCGTGCGATTGGCTGCTACACCGCCGGCAATCGCAAAAGACCGCGTTGCGGGGGTCATGGCGAGATATTTGGCAAGCGCACGGCGTGTCTTTTCGATCAATACATCGGTAACTGCCGCTTGAAAGCTGGCGCTCAAGTCGGCCTGATCCTGCGATCCAAGCCCGCCATTCTGTGCAACCACCTCATCACGCGCGCGCAGAATAGCTGTCTTGAGACCGGAAAAGGACATGTCACACCCGGGCTGGTTCAGCAGGGGACGCGGTAGTGCAAATCGTGTCGGGTCCCCCGACTGTGCCGCCTTTTCAACCCAAGGCCCGCCCGGTTGCGGTAAGCCCAGCAAGCGTGCAGTCTTGTCAAAGGCCTCGCCGGGGGCGTCATCAATCGTGCCGCCGATCCGGCGATAACTGTCGTGGCTTTCCACGATCAGGAACTGGCAATGGCCGCCAGAGACAAGCAGCATCAGATAGGGATACGGCGTCTGGTCGGTCAGTCGTGGTGTCAGCGCATGGCCGGCAAGATGGTTGACGCCAATCAGCGGCAACCCCGTCGCGGCGGCAAGCCCCTTGGCACACATCACCCCTGACAACACGCCGCCGATCAAGCCCGGCCCCGCGGTGACTGCGATCCCGTCAAGCGCGCGCAGGACAAGCCCGGCTTGGGCCAAGGCCTCTTCGATGCAGTGGTCCAGTTTCTCGACATGGGCCCGCGCTGCGATCTCGGGGACGACCCCGCCGAATGCGGCGTGCAGCGCGGTTTGCCCGTAAACTACCGACGACAGCACCTTGTTCCCGCGCACGACTGCTGCCGCTGTATCGTCACAGCTGCTTTCAATGCCAAGAAGGGTCAGGGGGCGCGTCATTGTGGTTCCGGTTGCGTGTGGGTCTGTGGCAGTTAACACTGCACCTGCGCGCAAACAATGGTGCCTTGATGACGCCCACTCTGATCCTGACCCGCCCGGCGGCACAAAATGAAAGCTTTGCTGCCGAGATTGCAGCGCTTTGGGACCGGCCGTTGCGCATTATTCAGTCCCCGTTGCTGGAAATCCTGTTTCTGCCAGCCAAGACAACGCAGCCCGACGCAGTGGTCTTTACGTCTGCAAACGGGGTTGCCGCCGCCAAGAGATTGGCCCTGCCGCAGGGCATGCGGGCATGGTGCGTGGGGACCAGAACCGGAAAAGTGGCGCAGCAGGCGGGATTCGATCCGATTGTGGGGCCAGGGGATGCCGATGGCCTTGTTCGCGATATTATTGCCGCCAATCCATTGGGCAGCCTTGCCCATATTCGCGGCAGGTATACGCGGGGCGATGTAGCCGCCCGTTTGTCCGCCGCAGGGTTGCGCTGTGCTGACATTGTGGCCTACGACCAGCGTGCCCTTGCGCTGACTCAAGAAGCGCAGAACGCACTTGTCAGTGGAGAAACTGCTGTCCTCCCCCTGTTTTCGCCACGCACAGCAACCATATTGAACCAGCAAGGGCCGTTTGCGGGCGATATCGTGGTCGTGGCGATCAGTGATGCGGTCAAGGATGCCTTGAATCCTGCGGTATTTGCCAGTGTCGCGGTCGCCAAATCCCCCGACCGGACTGCCATGGTGGCCGAAACTTGTGCAGTCCTGAAACAGCTTGCGCAAGAGTAACTGACCGACCTTTGCTTGAGGGTACGGTTGAGGCGGGCTAGGATAGGCAAACGCCTGCTTGTTTCAGCAGGCCGCGGTGTTGAAAGGGTGAAAACGTGGCAAATCAGCCAGCGCATGGTCGTAAGACACCAGCAAAACCAACGAAAGACGCTGATACGGTAGTGCAGTCAGCCGAATCGGCAGCTGTCGTGGCGCCAGAAATTGATGCGATTCCGCCGGAAGTGCATGCCAAGAAATCGCAACAGCCTACCGAAACAGCCTCTGTTCCTGCGACAGAAGAGCCAAAGCCTGCGCCACCCAAGACCGTTTCAGCGCCAAAGGCTCCGGCCTCTTCTGCGCAATCAAACGCCTTTGTGCCGCTCTTGCTGGGGGGTGTGCTTGCCGGTGCGCTTGGATTTGCGGTTGCGACGTTTACAACCCCGCCAGCGGATAACACGCTTACCGCGCAGGTCGCGCAACAAGCTGCCGCCATTGCAGCGCTCGAACAGCAACTGGCGGAAATCCCTGACACTGATCTGAGCGGGATCGCGGTGGATCAGGCGGAACTGGCGTCAACCGTCACCACGCTCGAGCAAGAGATTGCTACGATCACCGAGCGGCTTGCAGCGCTCGAGGCCCGTCCGGCAGCGGCCAGCGTTTCATCCGGTGCGGCAGAAGGCGTTGCGGATGAAATGGATGCCCTGCGCGCGCAGATTGCCGAAATGACGAATGCGGCTCAGACCGAACTGGAAGAAGCGCGCGCTGCTGCCGCGTCAATCGAGGCAGACGCCGCTGCTGCCGCACGCAGTGCCGCGGCACGCGCTGCTTTGGCCCGCGTGCAGACTGCGCTGGAAAGCGGCGCGCCCATCGGCGCCGCCTTGGGAGATCTTGAAGAAGCGATCGGGGCCAGCGCGCCTGACGCCCTTCTTGCGGTTCAGGATGGCGTCCCAACGCTGGGCAGTCTGCAAGAGCAATTCCCCGATGTCGCCCGTGCCGCGCTTGCTGTCTCGCGCAGTGAAGGGGTCTCTGGCGAAGAAACCACCGGACTTGGGGCGTTTTTGCGCAACCAGTTCGATGTGCGGTCGACCGCGCCGCGCGAAGGCAATAGTACAGATGCCATTCTTTCACGCGCCGAGGCTGCCATGCGTGGTGGCCGTCTTGCCGATGCCCTGAGCGAGATCAGCGCGCTGCCCGAAGTCGCCCGCGCCGAGATGTCCGATTGGTTGGCCCAAGCCGAAGCCCGCGCCGATGCGATTGCGGCAGTCGATATTCTTTCTTCATCCATTTCTGACAACTGAAGGCGAACCCCATGCTCTGGTCCCTGATAAAAATTCTGGCGTTTGTCG
>CAYGMX010000023.1:0-2673 GCA_964351055.1 uncultured Loktanella sp.
CATCACTTCCTCGGGCGGCACCAGACCCTCATCGATCTGATCGGCAAGGCCCTTCTCTTCCGCTTTGGTGCGGATCGCCTCTGCAATCTTTTTCTCGAAGTTGGAGAGAACGCTTACCGAATACCAACGTTTTGCCATGTGTCAGAGCACCTTGTCGTCGCCAGCCTTTGATGGGCTGAAATTTCAATTTGTTCCTGACGGGTCAAACCGCCAGTCCCGAAAATAAAAGCGGCGTGCAACTTGATTCGCCGCACGCCATTTTCGGAAGTTTCTGGCTCTTACCGCTGCCATCATCTGTTTTCAAGAGGCACCGGAAAGATCGGGGGTGATTAGCTACCGAAGTAGGTCAGCACGCCGTTCAGACCGGTGCGGATCAGAAGATCGACCAGAAAGAAGAAAATCGCAGTCAGTGTCGCCATGATAAAGACCATCACGGTTGTCATCAGGACTTCTCGCCGTGTCGGCCAAACGACCTTGGAAACCTCAGCGCGGACTTCCTGAATGAACTTGACGGGGTTGGCGATGGCCATGGGCATGGGTCCTTTTTCGAAACAAGACGGACTTACGGGTTCCATCGCGCAAATTCAAGCCCGCTTGATGGCGCAGGCGGGGAACTTTGCATCATGCCTCATCGGGCCGCAGGAAGGTCACACCCTCCAAGGCCTCAATCGCCGCGATCTGGTCGCGATAAGCGACATTACCAATGTGATGCTGCTCTGCGGAATAGCCGTCAAATGGTGCAAGTCCCTCTTCGACGGGCAGCATCTTGCGGGCTGCGGTCGCGAGCGCTTCGCGCGGATTGATACGGTCTTGCTCCAAGACATAGGCGACCGCTTCGGCCGATAGGCCCCTGTTCACATGTTTTGGCCGTGGCACCACCAAATCTGCGGCCTGCGGGCCAACCAGCGCTTTTGCAACCTGTGGGAAAACTGCTTCGTAATCCTCGTATTTCCAAACGGTCAAGCGCCCCACGCCCTTGGCCCGATGCAAGCGCGTCACCAGTCCCAGCCAGTCAACGCTGCTGATGGGATTACGTCTTTGGTACATCCCGACAGGCTGTACCCGCCCCCCCAGCAACATCTGGCAATAGGCGGAATTGAGAAAACCGGTCGGGCTGCGCAAAGCGAGGAAAACATCAATGTCCTGCCCGACAGCTTGGGCAAAGGCCGCGACGCGGTTCTCGGCATCCTTGTAGCGGGTCTTGAGCGCCAGCCCCCGCGGATGGTTCAGCGCCCCGATAAAATTTTCTTCGCTGATAACAATCCGGTCAGCGTCCTTGCGCATCTGGGCCAACTGGTCTTTGGCAGGCAAGGCAGGCGCTGGCGCCAGCGGATCCTTGCGGAAGCCAAAGAGCGCGGGAATCGTCTGCCCCGGAGAACGAAAGTGCGTGGGCCCATAATACTGGACACCTTTGGCGGCGAGCGCGCGCTTTGCGTGTTTCAAAGACCGCTGCAAATGCGTCGTCGCGGTCTTGTGCGCACCGATATGCAAAGCGATGGTCAGCGGCTGGTTGGTCATTGAAGGGTTTTGATCCTCCCGCGCCTCGGCTCGGCGATCTGGTCTGGCAGGGGCATGGAGACTCGAACTCCAGACCTACGGTTTTGGAGACCGTCGCTCTACCAACTGAGCTATACCCCTACGACCGAGTGTGGGCGTAGTCTGAAACGAAAGCAGGATCAAGAGGGAAGGTAAGGCACACTTGTGTTCAGCCCTAGAAATGCGACAAGACAAGACAGAATTTGCAATCAAAGGCCGCAAACGGATGTCATTGCGCCAACGGATCGAAAAATCAGAGCGGCTGGCGGCGCTGCTTGCGGGACTTGCCGGACGCTATCTGGCATTTTGCAACCGCACGACACAGTGGCAGGTGGAAGGGCGGGAAGACCTGCACGCCGCCTTGGCCAAAGGTCCGGTGCTTCTGGTGATGTGGCACAGCCGGTCCGTGATGGGCGCGCTGCATTGGCCGGTCTCAAGCGGCCCGCTGTCCAGCCTTTACGCCAGTTCTCCGATCGGGCGCGTATCGGGCGCCGTGCAACGGCGGGTGGGCCTGCACCCCATTGAGATGTCGGACAAGCAATCCAATCGCGCCGCGTCACGGATGATCCTGAAACGGGTAAACGAGGGGATCAGCATCGGCATGACCGGCGATGGGCCTTTGGGTCCGCCATTGATGGTGAAAGATGCCCCGCTTGATTGGGCCCGCGCAACGGGCATGCCGGTCTTCTGCTACGCATTTTCCACAACTAGAGGGCGCCGTCTAGGTACTTGGGACCAGATGCTGGTGCCCAAACCCTTTGGCAGGGGTGCCTATGTCTTTCGCCGTTTTGCAGGCACAGTGCCACGCAAACCTGATGCCGATGAACGCGAAGCCCTGCGCAGGCAATTTGGCGATTGGATGAATGAGACAACACAAAGGGCTGATGCGCTTCTGGGCTTGCCGCTGGGCCCCTAGGGGCCGGACCCCAAGCCGCTGCCTTGCCGAACAGCGGGTTCCAAAGTTCCGGTCCCTTAGTCTTAGTCGCGCACATTATTAAAGCGCCACCCTGACCACGACGCGCCGCGCTCAGTCCAGTTGGTTCATATGATCTTTACATTACGTCCATATGGACTATATTGGTTACAAAGGACACCCATGATGCATGTTGTCGCCAAGACTCGCGAACCCGCTCAGAT
>CAYGMX010000023.1:2773-16481 GCA_964351055.1 uncultured Loktanella sp.
TACAAAGGACACCCATGATGCATGTTGTCGCCAAGACTCGCGAACCCGCTCAGATCAATGCCGTCGCGCTCAAATCCTATGCGCGCATCGTTGACGCTTGGGGCTTGGGCCTAAAAGAGGCCGCAGGCCTTGCGGATATGTCCGAAAGCACGTGGAAGCGCGCCAAGAAACCCGATTTTGCAGGAGAGCTGACCAAGGACCAACTGCTGCGGCTCAGCGCAGTGATCGGGATTTATAAGTCGCTCGAACTCTATTTTTCCGAACCACTCGCAAGAAGCTGGTTCACGCGGCCGAATGCGGGGCCCCTCTTCGGCGGGCACCGTCCCGTCGAGACCGCGATCGAGGGTGGCCTGCCCCAGATTCTTGCCATCCGGACCTATCTTGACGCGTTGCGCGGTGGCGCATGAAACAGACCGCGATATCCGATCGCGGTCTGGTGCGCCTTTTGCCCGCAACCTACCACAAGCCTCCTGCGCTGCGCGGCCTTGTCGATACTGATGACGAATTTGATATCCTCGCCCAGATCGAAGGTCTGACCAGCGGGCGCCTTCAGGCGGAGCGGGGCAGAAACCCCCACCTTGACCCGCGCGAGCTTGCCTGGCAGCGCCGGAGTCATGACCTGCGTATTTACGGCGAAAGCCATGTCAACGCGGCGTTCGCCTACACGCGCAAGGGCGGGAACCGCTTTAACTCCGAAGAGCGTGGCGCATGGTATTGCGCATGGGATGTCATGGTCTCTGTCAGCGAGGTGGCGTGGCACCGGACACGGGAGCTTGGCTACACCGGCTGCTTTGAGGATAGCGCGCGCTATATCGAATTGCTGGCGGATTTCATCGGCGTTTTTGACGATCTGACGGATGAACCGGACCATCCGGCGCTCCATACCGACCCCGGTATCGGATACCCCGAGGGCCAAAGCCTTGCGCAACACCTGCGGCTTAACGGCTCGCGGGGGTTGATCTATCCCTCAGTGCGCGCACTGGGCGTTGGCGGAAACTGTCTGGCGTGTTTCGAACCCCGCGCTATCCAGAATGTCCGCCCGGGCGCATCCTGGGATCTGGTATGGGAAGGGACGCCGGACTATGCGATTATTGCAGTCGCCTGAGGCTTCATCGGGAAAGCAAGAAGGTTTGAACCATGTCGCAGCACCTTGCCTTATGCGACAGCATCACTTGACGGGAAGCCGGTACAGATCAAGGGCGTTTGATCCAAAGACCCGGGCTCTGGCAGCCGCGTCTTGCACCTCGGACAGGGCAAAGTCCATCCAGTCGCCATAGTGCGCCGCCATGGTCAGGACCGGCCAGTCGCTCCCCCAGACCAGCCGGTCAGGGCCGAAGTGGTGCAGCACATGAGCGATGTAGGGGGCAACATCGGCGATCGCCCAATTGGGACCTGCCTCGGTCAGAAGGCCGGACAATTTGCAATACGCCCTGCTTTCTTGCGCGATGAGGGCAATATCGTTGGCCCATTCATCAAATTGTCCGGCAGATATTTCGGGCTTGGCCGCGTGGTCGACAACTGTGCGCAAGTCGGGGTAACGCGCCAGAAGTTGCCTCAACTTCGGCAGGTGACGGGGCAAGACAAGGGCATCAAAAGTCAGGCCTGCCTTAACCATCGCCTCGAACGCGGGGGCCAAAGCCGGACGCAGCATCCAGTCGTCGTCGGGGAGATTTTGGATCATCGGGCGCAGCCCTACCAGTTTGGGGTGCTTCGCAAGCCGCGCGATGTCGTCCGCCGCTGATGCGGCGGCAAAGTCGGTCCAGCCAACGACGCCCAACACAAATGGGGTATTGTCCGCGATCTCCAACAGGAAATTGGTTTCAGCGGATGTCGGTGCAGCTTGCACCAGGACCGTCCCATCAATGCCGTGTTGTTGCAAGAGCGGCGCAAGATCATCAGGCATGAAATCTCGGTAGAGCGGTTCGAGATCGGGCGTCAACCAACCGTAGTCACCCCGCTGAAGCTGCCAAAAATGCTGGTGCGCATCGATGATCATGCGCCGATCACGCCTTTCTTGAGGATGATATTGCCATAAAGCCGCGTTTCGCCGGTCTGGATGATGGCAAATGCAGCTTTGGCGCGATCATAGAATGCAAAGCGTTCCAACTTGCCCAAGGTGACCGGATTGTCTGCGGTGGCAGTCGTGATCTGTTGGAATTCTGCCACGACGGGCGGCACGGCATCCGGGTTACCGACGACTTCCATGACCAAAGCAGGGTCTTGCACAAAACTGTCGAGCGGCATGACGCGCAGCACGGCCTCCAGAACATCGGTGGCGCTGATACCATCCAGACGATGGCAGCGGTTGCCGAGTGCTGTTGCAGGAAAGTTGGCGTCAGCGATGACAATATCATCCCCGTGACCCATCGCACGCAGCGTATGAAGCAGGTCAGGTGATAGGATCGGGGGGATGTTACGCAACATGACTGGTCTCCTTCGGGGTGGGCGCATCTGCGCGGATCAGGCCTTCGGTCTTGAGGTCGGACCACAGCGCCTGCGGGATCGGTATTTCAAAAATCGCCACGTTCTGGCGGACTTCATCCGGAGTGGACGCTCCGGGAATGACGGTCTTTACAGCAGCATGACCAAGGGGGAACTGCAACGCTGCCGCAATGAGCGGTGTGTCATGAGCCGCGCAGACCTCTTCAAGCTTGCGGACCTGCTGCATGATCTTTTCGGGCGCAGGCGCATAATCATAACGTGCGCCCTCAATGGCGCCGGTTGCAAGAATACCCGAATTATACGGGCCGCCCAAAATGATGCCGACATCGCGTTTTGAGCAGAGCGGCAGAAAGGTATCAAGCGGACTTTGTTCAAGCAAAGTATAACGCCCCGCAAGAAGGAAGCCGTCGAAGTCTGCTTCGCCCAACAGCCGTTCGCAGATTTGCCATGTGTTGACGCCTGCGCCAATGGCGGAAATTCTGCCCGCCTCGCGCAGTTCAGACAAAGCGCGGTAGCCGCCTTGGGAAAACAGCTGGCGCAGGTTTTCATCCTCGAAGGCCTGACCATGAGCGCCGGCATCAAGGTCATGTAGAAACAGGATGTCGACCTTGTCGGACTTGAGGCGTGCGATACTCTGCTCATAGCTGCGCATGATACCCGCATAGGTAAAATCAAAGACGATCCGCTTTTGCGGCACATCGACAAAGGCTTCGGGAGTAACGTCTTCGGGTGCGCAGTCCAGCAGCAGGCGGCCAACTTTTGTGGACAGCGTCAGCGCGTCCGCATCAAACCGCGTCAGGGCTTCGGAAAACCGCATCTCGGACCGGCCCAGCCCGTATTGCGGCGCGGTATCAAAGTATCGGATGCCCGCAGCCCAAGCGGCATCAAGCGTGGCTTGGGCATCCTTGTCTTTGATCTTGCGATACAGATTGCCTAACGGCGCGCCGCCAAAACCAAGCTGCGTCAAGGCAACCGGTGCCTTTGTACGCAAGTTCAATGGATTTTTCATGGCAAGTTTCATCACATCTCTCTTCAGGTTGTGCGGAAATAGTCGGGGTGTTCACGCTCCAGCGGCACGATGCGTTTTGTCAGCTGCCGAAGATGCCGCGTCATGGCACCTCGGGCGGCGGCCATATCTTTGGCTTCGATAGCCTCAAGAATATCCTGATGCTCTGCGACAGCTTGGGCGGGGCGACCAGGTTCGGGGAGCATCAGCTTGCGCGCGCGGCGCAACTGCAATGTCATTTCTTCGGCCACCACATTTACCTTGGGAAATCCGGTAAAACTCAGGATCAGCTCATGAAACTTCAAATCGGCCTCGAAGAAGCCCTGGAAATCCTCGTCTTCAACAAGCAGGGCCTGAAACCGCAAGTTTCGTGATAACTGCGTGAGTTGTTCATCTGTACGATCCGCTGCAACCCTTGCCACGGCGGCAACCTCGACCGCCTCTCGCAGGAAGTTTTCCTCGAGCAGCTCTGCCATAGAGAATTGCGAAACCCGCGTTGCGGATTGCGGAATGATATCGACAAGCCCCTCCGACGATAGTCTGCCCAAAGCTTCGGCCACGGGGGAGCGCGAAACGCCCAACTGATCGCATAACGCGCCTTTACGCAGGGTCGCACCGGGTTTCAGCGTCATTTCCAGAATATTGGTGCGCAGTACCGAATAGACACGTTGCCCAAGCGGGCCGTCCAAACCGTTAATATCCAAAGTCGGGTCCAAAGCGGGCATTCCAAATCCTTCAACTGACATGTTAGTTGACACATGATGCAAGTCAAGCTAGTCATCATGTTAATAGACATATCCACTGTCAGCCAGAGGGATGCGCAAGAATGAGTGAACTGCCCCGCATGCTGGTTCTTAACAGCCACGACAATGTTGCCATTGCCTTGGCTGATATGGACGCAGGCGAACTTGGCGCAAATGATGTGAAGCTGCTGCAATCTGTGAAGCGCGGTCACAAGCTGGCGATTGCGCCGATCAAGGCGGGCGAGAACGTTCTGCGTTACGGGCAGATTATCGGGCAGGCTACGAGAAGCATTGCCATCGGTGAACATGTGCATCTGCACAACCTTGGTATGGGTGACCACGCGCAGGATTATGCACATGCGAGTGAGGCCGTGGCGTTGGAAGCGGCCACAGAAAGCCGCACATTTGACGGCTACCACCGGGCCGATGGCCGTGTCGGCACGCGCAATTATCTGGGGATTCTGACTTCGGTAAACTGTTCCGGTTCGGTTGCGAAATTTATTGCAGAGGCGGCTGAGAAAGCGGGCCTGCTGGATGATTTCCCCAATATTGACGGGATCGTACCCATTACCCACGGCACGGGGTGCGGCATGTCCGGCGAAAACGAAGGTTATGACACGCTGTTCCGCACGCTGTCAGGCTACGCCCAACATCCCAACTTTGGCGGCATCTTGCTGATCGGGCTTGGCTGTGAGGTTATGCAGGTCTCTGCGCTTGTCGGTGGCCGCCCGATCCGCGCTGACGGCGCATTGCGGTATATGACGATACAGAACGAAGGCGGCACCAGAAAGACCATCGAAAAAGGTCTTGTCGAATTGCTCGGGATTGCCGAACTGGCCAATGGCGCAACCCGCAAACCCGCCCCTGTTTCAGAGTTGACGGTCGGATTGCAATGCGGCGGTTCGGATGGGTATTCAGGCATCACGGCCAATCCAGCCCTTGGGGTTGCCTCTGATATGCTGGTGCGCCATGGCGGCACGACAATCCTGTCGGAAACCTCTGAAATTTACGGCGCAGAGCACCTGCTGACACGTCGGGCCGTATCGGTGGACGTCGGTGAAAAGCTGATCGCGCGTGTGCGCTGGTGGGAAGATTACACCGCGCGGAATAAAGGGGACATGGACAATAACCCCAGCCCCGGCAACAAGCGCGGCGGGTTGACCACGATCCTTGAAAAGTCCCTTGGCGCAGTTGCGAAAAGCGGCAGCGCACCTTTGACCGACGTCTATCTGTTTGGCGAAAAAATCGACAAGAAGGGCTTTGTCTTTATGGACAGCCCCGGTTTTGACCCCTGTTCTGTCACGGGGCAGATCGCATCCGGTGCGAACCTGATCGTCTTTACGACAGGGCGCGGTTCGGTCTCGGGGTACATGCCGACACCCTGCATCAAGATCGCTACCAATTCTGAAATGTACGCGCGGATGTCCGATGACATGGACATCAACTGCGGCGACATCGTCAGCCAAGGCGTGAGCTTGGCCGAAAAGGGCGATGAGATATTCGAGATGTTCATTCGTATTGCCTCTGGCGCGCAAACAAAGAGCGAGGATCTCGGCTTTGGTGGCGTTGAATTCGTGCCATGGCAAATCGGTGCGGTGATGTGATCATGGGGGGAAGTATGACACTCAAGGACAAGACAATTCTGATTACTGCGGCGGGTCAGGGGATCGGCGCCGCGAGCGCACGTGCCTGTGCGGCGGCAGGCGCTCGGGTCATTGCAACCGATATCAGTAGCGATCTGCTGGCCAAACTGTCGGACATTGAGGGGATTGAGACCCGCGTGCTTGATGTCACCGATGCGGCTGCAATTCGCGCGCTTGCTGCTGAACTGCCGGACCTTGACGGATTGTTCAACTGTGCGGGTGTGGTGCATCACGGCACAATTCTGGAACTGGACGACGCCGCTTGGGACTTTTCGGTCAACCTTAACGTGACCTCGATGGTGCGCATGTGCCGCGCCTTTGTGCCCGGCCTGCTGCGCCGCGCCAAATCCCAAGGAAGCGCGTCGATCCTCAATATGTCGTCGATGGCCTCGTCCGAGAAGGGCTTTATCAACCGCACGGCCTATGGCGCGACAAAGGCGGCTGTCATCGGGCTTAGCAAAGCAATTGCAGCCGATTACGTGGCACAGAATTTGCGATGCAACGCCATTTGCCCCGGCACCGTTGACACGCCAGCCCTGCAAGGGCGCATCGCTGCGGCACCTGATCCGGTCCAAGCCGAAAAGGACTTTATCGCGCGCCAGCCGATGGGGCGTTTGGCAACGGTCGACGATATCACGCCAACGGTCGTCCACCTTCTTTCGGACGGCACGCGGTTCGTCACCGGACAAGCCGTCTTGGTTGATGGTGGCTGCACGATCTAGCCGCGCAAGACAGCTTGGGAGGGCGAAATGTGACATATCTGGTCGAGATGCGGGGGATCGAAAAGCGCTTTCCGGGCGTTCACGCGCTTAAGGCGGTGCAATTCGACCTCAAGCGCGGGGAAGTCCACGCCCTGATGGGCGAGAATGGCGCTGGCAAATCAACACTGATGAAGATCATGTCAGGCATCTATCCCCGCGACGGGGGCGAGATGTTTGTCGATGGCGCACCCGTTTCCCCCGTCGGCCCTCGCGCGGCGCAGGACCTTGGTATCGGGATCATCCATCAAGAGTTGAGCCTGATGAACGACCTGACCGCTGCGCAGAACGTCTTTATCGGGCGCGAACCACGAAAGCGCTTTGGGCGGCTGGACGAACCCGCTTTGAACGCAAAAACAGCCGAAATCTTTGCATCACTGAATCTTGCGATGGACCCTCGCACGCAAGTCGGCACCCAGACGATCGCGCGCCAACAGCTGATCGAAATAGCCAAGGCCCTGTCCTACAATCCGCGCGTCTTGATCATGGACGAGCCGACAGCCGCCCTGAACGATGCCGAAATATCGGAACTCTTCAAAGTCATCGAAAAGCTGCGGACAGATGGCGTTGGCATCGTCTATATCAGCCACCGCATGGACGAGATCAAGCGCATCGCCGACCGCGTCACGATCCTGCGCGACGGGGCCTATATCGCCACCGTCGGGGCCGCAGAGACCCCGCTTGCCAAGATCATCCAACTGATGGTCGGCCGCGAAGTCACCCAAGTTGCGCCCGTCATTCCAGATACCTCGCAAAACCCTGTCGCATTGGAAGTCCGCCACCTTTCGAGGGGAAAAGAGGTTCGCGATGTCAGCTTTGACCTGCGCAAGGGAGAGATCCTGGGCTTTGCCGGCCTGATGGGTGCGGGCCGGACAGAGGTTGCGCGCATGATCTTTGGTGCTGATCCGCGCGATAGCGGCGAGATTCTGGTCAACGGCCAATCCGTCAACATCCGTACACCGCATGCCGCCGTGCAGGCAGGGATCGGATACCTATCCGAAGACCGCAAGCATTTCGGCCTTGCCATCGACATGACCGTGCGTGCCAACATCGCGATGGCCAATCTGGCACAGTTTACCAGCCGCGCAGGCATCTTGAACGAAACTGCGATGAAGGACATCGCGGTCAAGTATATCGACCAGTTGGGCATCCGCACGCCATCCGACCTGCAACAGGTCCGCTTGCTGTCTGGTGGCAACCAGCAAAAGGTTGTCATCGCCAAATGGCTGCTGCGAGACTGCGATGTTTTGATCTTTGACGAGCCGACGCGCGGCATTGATGTCGGCGCAAAATCCGAGATTTACGCATTACTTGAAGACCTCGCCGCCCAAGGGCGCGCAATCATCGTGATTTCGTCGGAATTGCCCGAGGTCATGCGCCTGAGCCACCGCATCGCGGTCATGTGCGAAGGGCGCTTGACAGGGATCTTGCCCGGCGGTGCGGACACGACACAAGAACAGATCATGGAACTGGCCACGCAACGCGACAGCGCTTTGCGCCTCACGGGGGAACACTTATGACGACGTCCACAGCGGCTTTGCCCAAGTCCACCCTGTCCCGGATCGTTGCGGCAGGCACACACCAAAGGGTGCTTGCGTTCGCCAGCCTTATCGTGCTGTTGATCGGCTTCTCCATTGCGTCGCCAAACTTCATGCAGACCTCGAATATGCTGGCGATTTTGCAAGCTACCTCGGTGAACGGCGTGCTGGCGATTGCGGTCACTTTGGTCATCATCACCGGCGGAATCGATCTTTCGGTTGGCACAATGATGACCTTCTGCGCGGTCATCACCGGCGTTGTTCTGACCTATGCGGGAATGCCTTTGATGCTGGGCGTTATCGCCGCTGTCCTGACGGGCGCAATCTGCGGCGCCTGTTCGGGAACCTTTGTCGCGAAAATGGCCATTCCGCCCTTCATCGCGACCCTTGGCATGATGTTGATCCTGAAAGGGCTAAGCCTCGTGATCTCGGGCACGCGCCCGATCTATTTCAACGACACCCCGGGGTTCAGCGAGATCTCTCGCGGTTCGCTTATTGGCGAGATTATTCCCGCGCTGCCAATCCCGAATGGTGTCCTGATCCTGTTCATTGTTGCGGGGGTGGCGGCTTATGTTCTGAACCGCACCGTGCTTGGGCGCTACTGCTTTGCCTTGGGCTCGAACGAAGAATCCGTGCGGCTCTCGGGCGTGAATACCGACCGCTGGAAAATTGCGATCTATGCCTTTGCAGGGGCAATCGTCGGTATCGCCGGCCTGTTGATCGCTTCGCGTCTGAACTCTGCACAACCTGCTTTGGGCCAAGGCTATGAGCTTGAGGCGATTGCGGCGGTGGTCATTGGCGGCACGTCACTGTCAGGCGGGCGCGGTTCGATCCTCGGTTCGCTGATCGGGGCTCTGATTATGGCAGTCCTGACCAACGGACTTCGCGTGCTGTCGGTCGCCCAGGAATGGCAGACCGTCGTGACCGGAGCCATCATTATTCTGGCCGTCTATGCCGACATGATGCGCCGGAGGAAATCGAGTTAACCAACCTGATCCCAACGGCGCGGGATCAGGACAATCAGATCATCCACGACAACTCAGGAGGAAACATCATGTTGTCACGTCGTACCCTCGTAGGCGCAATAAGCGCATCCATGGTCTTGGCATCTGCGCCTTCCGCATTTGCACAAGACGAGATTTATATTCCGCTGATTTCGAAAGGTTTCCAGCACCAGTTCTGGCAGGCGGTCAAGGCGGGCGCAGATCAGGCAGCGCAAGAGCTTGGGGTTCGCATCACGTTCGAGGGCCCAGATAATGAAACGATGGTGGACCGCCAGATCGATATGCTTGCAGCAGCACTGGCCAATAATCCGGCGGCCATCGGCTTTGCCGCACTGGACAGCCAAGCCGCGATCCCGCTGCTGCGTCAGGCCGCCGATGCGGGCATTCCCATTGTCGCCTTTGACAGCGGCGTGGACAGTGACATACCCGTGACGACAGCCACGACAGACAACGTTGCGGCGGCTGCACTTGCGGCTGACAAAATGGCCGAATTCCTCGGCGGCGAAGGCAAAGTCGCTGTTGTTGCGCATGACCAGACCAGCCGGACGGGCATCGACCGCCGCGATGGTTTCTTGAACCAGATGGCATCCGCCTATCCAAACATCGAAATTGTCAGTGTGCAGTATGGTGCGGGTGACCAATTGCAATCCACCGAAGTGGCCAAAGCGATCCTCACAGCCAACCCCGATCTGGCCGGCATGTTCGGCACCAACGAAGGTTCGGCAATCGGGATCGTGAATGCGGTGCGGGAAATGGCCAGTGAAGGTGTCACCATTATCGGCTACGATTCCGGCAAGGCGCAGACTGACGCGATCCGCGAAGGTCTCATGGCGGGGGCGATCACACAAAACCCCGTTGGTATCGGCTACGAGACTGTGAAAGCCGCTGTTGCAGCGATGAATGGTGAAGCCTTGCCTGCGATCATCGACACCGGTTTCTACTACTACGATCAATCGAATATTGATAACGCCGAAATTCAGGCTGTTCTTTACGATTGATCCGGATTGCGTCGCGGCTCATTCTCCCGAGAGCCGCGACCTTTCCTTTTTTGCTCTTTTTGAGGACTCTTATGAAATTATTGCGCTACGGCCCCGCAGGCCAAGAAAAACCCGGTTGTCTTGATACAGAGGGCCGCGTGCGCGACCTATCGGACCATGTCGATGATATTGCCGGCGCCGCGTTGCTGCCTAGAACGATCACGAAGCTTAAGGCGCTGGATATCACGACGCTTCCTGTGGTGGAGGGCACACCCCAGACTGATCTGCGCCTTGGCCCCTGCGTTGGCCAAACCGGAAAGTTTGTCTGCATCGGTCTGAACTTTGCCGACCACGCCGCAGAAAGCGGGATGGATGTGCCACCGGAACCGGTGATTTTCAACAAATGGACGTCGGCGATTGTCGGACCTGATGATGATGTTGTCATTCCGCGCGGCTCAACAAAGACCGATTGGGAAGTCGAGCTTGGTGTCGTGATCGGCAAGGGTGGTGCCTATATCGACGAGGCGAATGCGATGGATCATGTCGCAGGGTTCTGCGTCATTAACGATGTTTCAGAGCGTGATTACCAACTCGCACGCGCCGGGACATGGGATAAGGGCAAAGGCTGCGATACCTTTGGCCCGACGGGGCCATGGTTGGTCACACCTGATGAGGTCGGCAACTATGACGATCTTGGCATGTGGTTGGAAGTGGACGGGGTCCGCCACCAGAATGGCTCTACAAAGACGATGGTCTACAAGGTGCCGCACCTGATTTCCTACTGCTCACAATTCATGAGCTTTCAACCGGGCGACATCATTTCAACAGGTACACCTCCTGGCGTTGGGATGGGGCTAAAGCCGCCGACCTATCTGTCAGGCGGCGAAACCCTGCGCCTCGGGATCGACAAACTCGGCATACAAACACAGGCTGTCCGGAACGCGCGTTAGCGTTACTGCGGCGAACACCCTTCGGCTGACTGCACTGTCATCAGCCAGCCGGCACGCAAGCATTTCGTCATGTCTTGCGCTATTGCACCTTTGGGTCGTTCTGGATTTTGGCCGCAGTTCGCGGCACCGTCCGCTGTCTGATTGTGCGCTACCGGTTTCCGTCGATCCATTTCGACATCAGCCCCTTGTCACGAAAACACTCATCCGGCACGGCACGTCGCTTGATGCGCGCAAGACGCTCGGCGAAGGCGACTTGCTTCGAGGTTGGGCGGCTGTCCTGCCCCACAGGGCGCAGCTTGGCTTGTGTTTCGATCCATGCGCTCAAAGATCGACGATCCTGCTGAACCTCCCAAGGAAGAAGGGTCTGATTACGCAGTGCGAGTGACCGCGCATAAGCGATCTGTTTCATAGTTGCAGGCAGGACATGACTGGCGCTTTCCATGTGGAAATCCCCTTTGTGGCTTGACTGCAAATATAGAACATAACAAGAACAAAATCAAGATGCACCTAGCGATCACGTTGCTTGAAAGAAAGATCAGGCCCGGACCGACAGACGGAAAGCGACAAGAGATGCCGCCGCAACGATCGACATGAAAGCGCCGAAAAGAATAGCCATACCCGCATCATCGGCTGCCTCTGCCAAACCGCCGCCGATACGCGGGGCGACCATCATCAAGCCGTAGTAGATCGTAAAGAATATCCCCATCCCGAAGGACCGCGACGCAGGCGACAAGACCTCTGCCGGAAGTGTCATAACAGGGCCCGCGCCAAACGCGAACAGGACACCCACAACACAAAAAACAACGAATGCCGAGGCAGGCATGAAAACAATCAGTGGCATCAAGACAGCAAAGCTGACCAAGCTGAGCAGTATAATTGCATCCTTGCGCCCCGTCTGGTCTGCGATAATGCCGCCTACGGGCAACGCTACGGAAAAGAGGATCATAAAGAGGCTCACCAGCGATCCTGCCGCAGTGAATGCCCAGCCTTGCTGGATCAACAGCGCGGGTCCAAAGCTGAACACCATCGCTAGCGCCGTATTATAAAGCCCCCAGACAATCCCCGCGAGCACCAGCGCACTTGCCGGAAACGCCGCTTTCCCGATCACGCTCGTGCCAGAAGCGGCATCCTCAGGTGGATGATAGATCAGCGCAAAGAGCACGAAACCAGCGGCCACAACGGCCCAAAGCGCCCACCACGCAAAGCCGGTCCCGCCAAGGTTCGCCAGAAACGGCAGGGCGATCAGGGCCAATGCAATGCCCACCGGCCACGAATTGATAAAGATCGCCATGGCTGTCGACATCTCGCGCCCTGTAAACCAATCGACCACCATCTTGGTCATCACCACATTCAGGATCACACCGCCCGTACCCACAACAAAGCGCCCCGCAACCATCACGTTCCAACTGTCTGTCGCTGCAATCACCGCGCCACCTGCCAGCATCAGGCCCAAGCCAAAGGAAACGACCCGCTTGTCGCCAAAACGGGCCGCAACGGCCCCGCCTGGCAGGGCAAAGACAAGGCCGGGCGCAAAATAAAGGCCGATCAGAAATCCGATGTCGGCCAGTCCGATGCCAAAGTCAGCCACCAAGAGCGGGGAAAGGGCCGCAACGGATTGGAACTGAAAGGCCATCGTGAGGCGGGCAAAAAAGAGAACAGCCAGAATGAGCCAGCGATTTGTTGTCATGCGTCATCAGTTGGACATCAGCCAAAAACAAGCAAGCGCAAACATCCGGTTTGCGCTGGGGTCAGGCCCTGAGAGCCGCGAGATCAGCACCTGCTATTTCGCTTTCATGCGCAACGATCCGGTCAATATCCCAATCCCACCACGCGATCTCGCACAAGGCGGCAATCGTTTCATCGTCAAACCGCATCCTGCTGATGCGGGCGGGATTTCCCCGCACAATGGCGTAATCGGGAATGACGCCACTCACGACTGCTCCTGCAGCAATAATGACGCCGTTTCCGATACGCGCACCCGGCATGATCTTTGCGCCTTGTCCGATCCAGACATCGTTGCCGACGATGGTATCCGGACCTGGTGCAGGCATCGAGGGCGCATCCGGCCCTTCTCCAGTGAAGATCATGAAGGGGTAAGTCGAAAACCCGTCGTAGCGGTGATTTGCAGAGGCGGTAATGAACATGACGCCATCGGCCAGTTGACAGAATTTCCCGATCCGCAGCTTTTCTGGCGAGAAATCGTAGAGGTAAGGCGCAAGTCTGAAGGCCCAGTCTTCCGGAGGCTCGTGCGCACTGGCATATGTATAGTCGCCAATCTCAAACCGCGGATGATTGACCGCGGCAGACAAAAACACTGTGCCTTCATGGTGATGACCATTGGGCAGCAAGACCGGATTTCGGGTTTGGGGTGATGGAAATGTCATGGGGCATCCTTGTGCTGAATTTGAAGGGTTCAGTGCGTTGAATGATCCATATCGGCCTCCGTTGATTGGGCGCGTTCTCTAGCAGAAGTGTCCCAGAAGAAAAAGGCCACCCCGTTTCCGGAGCGGCCTTTGGTTTGTTTGTCGCGTGTGTCGGGGTGAACCCCGACTTACGGGTTATTCAACAATCTTGGATACAACACCCGCACCAACAGTCCGGCCGCCTTCGCGGATCGCAAAGCGCAGGCCGTCTTCCATCGCGATCG
>CAYGMX010000024.1:0-16469 GCA_964351055.1 uncultured Loktanella sp.
GTCCCCCGTCCCTTGTCAATTCCAGCATCTTCTTTCTGGCGTCGGCAGGATCGACTGAACGGCGCACAAAGCCATCGCGAACCAGTTCATCAAGTTGCTGTTGAACCGCCTGCCTTGACGTGTTTGTTCTTGCTGCGAGTTCCGATTGGGCAATCCCTCTGACACCAATTTGGCCGATGAGCAGGCCCCTACTTTCCCCATACCAATCAAACCCGCGCGCAATCATTTCGCGGGTCAGGTCTCGCTTCCAAACCTGCGTCGCGCGCCACAAGTCCCACCCTATGTGATCGATTGGTTTGCGTGTTTTGCTCAAAGAAAACATCCTTCTGTCAAGTAGCTTGACTATATTGATCGCTCTGCATATCGTCAAGCTACTTGACAAAAGTAGGAGAAGGTATCCGATATGAACAAACGCCAGTTTCTTCTATCAGCTTCGGCAACCATTGGTATCGCAAGCCAGACTACTGGCATTGCGAAGGCCGGCACTGACAAGTCGGTCGAGCGAGAAGGCGTTGCTTTCAAATGGCATCATCAGGACGATAAGCTGTTTGGTGAGCTGTCCGCACCCACCGCAGGATGGTTCGCTGTAGGCTTCAATTCAGAACAATCGCTGCGGGGCACCTACTTCATAATTGCCGCAGTTTCATCTGCACCTATTCATGCCGAGGAACACCTCGCCATCGTACCACAGCACAAACACTTTGCTGAATTGGGATGGAATGAAACGCTCACACGGCTGGGCAGTTCGTATACCAAGGGCAGATCTCAAATATCATTCTCAATCGCAGCAAGACCAGTCCTTCAACACGGCGTCGCGCTTTGGCCGGGGGCTCGGACCTATATGATGTTGGCTTGGTCACATGAAAGAGACTTTGACCACCACTCAGCTTGGCGAGAGCATCTTGATGTCACGCTCTAGTTCTTCATCAGATCGCTCGCACCGGCTAACAGATATCTATGACGCGGCAAGCCGTACCTGGCAGCAGTCGATCGAACGTCTAGGCTATCCCGATGCTTACACGCAGGTCGTTACAGAGGCGATGCAGAGCATTGACCCAATCCGACGGTGGAATCTGCAAGTCTTGGATGCAGGCACGGGTACGGGGGCGTTTGCCCATGCGCTTACCAAAGCTGACTGCAAAATTGCCCGTCTGGATCTGCTTGATCCCTCCGAGGGAATGTTGAAACTCGCCGCCGCTGCACTCCACAACAGCAGCCCATTTGTATCGGCAATCGTCGGAAGGATCGGCGAAGTCGAATTGCCATTTCAGAATTACGATATCGTCTTGTGCGCCCACGTGATCGAGCATGTCGATGACGTGCAAGCGTGTTTGGCATGGTTTCGAAAAATACTAAAGTCTGAAGGACAGCTTCTTTTGGTTGTGAGCAAACCGCATTGGTGTACAGCGCTCTTGAGGTTTGTATGGGGTCACCGAGCATATAGGTCACCAAAGGTAGTTAAGATGCTTGATGAAAGCGGCTTTGTGCAAATGAAAGTGATACCCTTTAGGGTTGGACCGCCAAGAAGGACAAGTGCCGGCTACATAGCAACAATATCCGAACAGAAACCGTTTTCGGAAACGTCGTTACCGTCGGCGGACAACTGTTGAATATCCGGTTTACTTTGGGCCCCAGTCAGAGAAATATACACATATGTGATCATCTAAACAGAAGACGCACATCGTCATCCGCCGCTTAACGCACGAAGATGAAGCTCAATTTGATGCAACGCTCGACCTTTTCGATGTGGCGTTTGATGACCCCGAGAATTATAGCTCAGCCAGACCTTCCTCGGATTATCTTACGAGGCTCCTGCTAAAAGACGAATTTGTCATGTTAGTCGCGTTGGTTGACCAAGAAGTTGTCGGGGCACTCGCAGCTTATGAGCTTCAGAAATTCGAGCAAGAGCGGTCAGAGTTCTATATCTATGACCTGGCGGTCAGTGAAGACTGGCGACGTTATGGGATTGCAAGCGGGCTGATAAAGCGCCTCAAATCCTTATCTGCAGAGAAATCTGGTTCCGCCATTTATGTTCAAACAGACTACGAGGATGACGCCGCTATCGCTCTATATAACACGCTCGGGAACCGAGAAGATGTGATACACTTTGATATCACTTTGGATTGAAAGCCTGCCGTTAGTGCATTGCGCAGCGCACGTTGATTTGGACTGACTGTGTTCAAAAACTCTTTCTTGCAACAAACATTTCCTGCTGTTCCAATATCCTATATCGAAAGAGACATTACGCAGATACAGGGCCAGCACTCCGCAAGCGCAACACGCAAATCAGCGAAAGGAACGGTCTGATTGTGTTGTCGGGAAATCATGCTCCGCATCAGTTTGCGTTGGTCAAATGCCAACTCTACGATTGAGGAACCCTACCTGACATGCTCGAAGGGTTCATGCAGCTTCGATCACTTAGTCAGCTACAATGAAAATACCAGTTGCGTTGACGGACTCGGGAACCATCATACCATCTAGAGATGTTATGATCACCTCATCTCCAGCTCCACCTAATGTGGCGCTTGCCAAAAGACCTTCATCGTCAATCAGAAAACCCCCGTCAGCGAAGATCGATATTTCATAGTTTCTGGTGCTGCTCGTAAGATCGCCGTTGAGCGTTCCATCAAACAGAGTACCGTCATAGATGCCTCCTCCATCGTCCGGCGTAAACGTGAGTTCGCCTTCAAGCGACTGCATAAGCACCAGTTCGCAGCCCGACATGCAGCCACCGATGTCTTGGTATACGCCAAGATCTGAAGCCCTTGCTTCGACACTGCCTGTGTTGAAATCTGCTTCCATATTCATTGCGCCATAAACCGGTCCAGCAAATAGTACACTGTCTATGTTTAACCCGATGTACCCCGACATTGTTGCTGTGCCAGACAAATCCTCCGGTTGAGCGTCCGACGCAGTGGATGCCCGCGATTGGAGCGATTCAATCAGTTCGAATTCCACATCCTGACCACCGCCACTCCCGCTGCTGCCACAAGCGCCCAGCGCGACAAGCAACACGAGCGATCCAGAAATACTTTTCACCAGCACTTGTCGCTCTCCAATCCCTAAGCGTTGTAAACACACAAGCACAGTTGCCTGCCGAATTGTGGCTAAACTTGGGCACCGGTTCTTGTGCATTTGCATTGCCACTATGCGACACTGCATGAACCCCCAAAGCGCAAGCTAGATCCAGGCACGTTGGTGCATGGGGACGGCAATAGCAAGCTGAGCTGGTTCGCTACTTGGTACCCCTCAGCCAGCTTGCCTCTGCTTCGAGGACGAAGGCATTGAAGGTGGTATAGAGCTCTGCCACCGGCTTGGCAGCAACCTTTGCGTCAGAAGTTTGCAGGGACCGCTTGAGGGAGGATCCCAATATTTCTTGCAACTGGACCAGGTAAGTGCAACTAAAGCAGGCGCCAGAAACCCTCTCAACTCGACCCGTCCGTCGAAGTGGTTCAGCGACACGTGGTCCGACTGAGCGGACTTCGTAATCATAAGCGATCGATATCGACGTACACGGACACAGGGGAATCCTAGCCAATCTGCCCATAATGTCATTTGGCGCGCTACTGCGATCTCGACGAGGGGATGGATTTGAAATGGTCAGACGTAAGAAGAGTGGTTTGTCCGAACATTGAAGAGTAAATGAAGTTGGTTGCGTCCTCCCGCAACCAAAATCATACAATAAGATAAGCTATTTAGACCTGCCTTGCGCGGGGCTTTTGGTGTGTCCAAAACAGTGCGGAAAGCACTGTGGAAGCAAGCGGGCCGAAGTCGCAAGTCTGATAACAGCGCAACGCGCAATCGCTTGACACAAGGTGTCCGGTCCGAAGGCAAGTGAGAACGATCCTCCCATCTTCTATGCGCCATCGACCAAATCGTTCATTCCTTGGGCCTTGCCGTGGGGAAACTATGATCCGTCGCTGGTACTGCATTGGGCTTTTTCATTCACAGCGTAAACAATCTCGGTTCCGTACAGATCACACTGTGTTTTGCAGTCTTCCGGCACGGGCTTATCTGTCACAAAGGCCGACAGGCTGTTCATTCCAGCCATGAATGCGGGTGCTTTTCGTTCGAACTTGGAGTTGTCAGCGGCCAGAATCACAATATCGCTTTGAGAGATCACGGTTTTGCTTAGGCTCACTTCTTGCACGTCGAAGTCCATCAGGTCGCCGTTCTGACGCAGGGCAGAGCACCCGATGATTGCATAGTCAAAACGAAACTGCTTGATGGTGTTTCGGGCAAGATCACCGATCAGTCCGCCATCCGATCGTCGCAATTGGCCGCCCGTGACAAAAACATCTATCTGATCGTTTGCAGACAGGATTGTCGAGATATTGACGTTATTCGTCACCACCAAAAGCCCCTTGTGGTTCAAGAGTTCGTTGGCGACAGCTTCGGTCGTGGTGCCGATGTTGAGGAAGACAGCGCAATCGTTCGGGATCTTCGCGGCACATGCGACAGCAATGTTCGCCTTTGCCCTATGATTGAGCATACGCCGTTCGTTGTAGGCGATGTTGACGGTCGTGGATGGCAGAATTGCCCCACCGTGCACTCTTTCCAGATCACCGGCTTCGGCCAGCTCTGTGAGGTCGCGGCGAATGGTTTGTGGCGTCACGCCAAAATGAGCGACCAGCCCTTCCACAGTCACTTTGCCTTCACTTCGCGCAATTGCGATGATCTCTGGTTTTCTGATCAACAGGGCCAACCCAACGCCTTTTCCTTTATGCTCGTTTTATCGGTTAAATCTTGAAAGTCACGTTCCAAAACCCGATGATTCTGAGAATTCTTATGCTGCAGTTGCATAAAGTTGACTGTGCAGATGCAAAAAATCATGATTAACTATTTGATTTAAATGTATTAAATGTAAAACAAACATAAACGAACATTTTTGCCTTTCTTTTCTGTTCGGTTTTTGCCACGAATTGAGAGCGACGCTCCGTTTAGTGGCGCAGGGGGGCTTGAATGAAACCTGAGTATGATCTTCTGATCATCGGTGGCGGTATCAACGGGTGTGGCATAGCCCGAGATGCATCTGGCCGCGGGCTGCGCGTTTGTCTGGCTGAGATGAACGATATTGCCTCTGCGACGTCTTCGGCGTCGACCAAGCTTTTTCACGGCGGTTTACGGTATCTGGAATACTTCGAGTTTCGGCTGGTCCGCGAAGCGCTGACCGAGCGGGAGAACCTACTCCGTGCCATGCCGCATATTGCATGGCCCTTGCGGTTTGTCTTGCCATATCACAAGAGCATGCGCTTTGACCTGTCGACGCCTGTGTCAAAACTCTTGAGCATGCTGATGCCATGGATGAAAGGGCGCAGGCCCGCTTGGCTGATCCGGCTTGGGCTGTTCATGTATGATCATCTTGGCGGGCGCAAAATCCTGCCTGCGACATCCCGCATTTCATTGCGGGGCACGCCAGAAGGCCAAGCTCTGGACTCTAAATTCACACAAGCCTTCGAATACTCTGATTGTTGGGTGGAAGATGCGCGCCTTGTCGTTCTGAACGCCCGCGATGCCGCGCAACGTGGTGCGGATATTCGGACCCGCACGAAAGTTGTCAGCGCCGAAGTCATCGAAGGGATCTGGCACCTTGCGTTGGAAGACACAGAAACCGGCGAAGCCTCTGAGGTGACTGCCGCAATGGTCGTGAATGCCGGAGGGCCATGGGTAGGCGATCTTCTGCGGAATACGTTGCGCAGCAATTCACAAGCGGAGGTCCGTTTGGTCCGCGGGAGCCATATCGTAACCAGAAAGCTCTTTGACCACGATAAGTGCTATTTCTTTCAGGGTGCCGACGGACGCATCATCTTTGCCATCCCCTATGAGACAGATTTCACGCTGATCGGTACGACAGAGCATGATCACAAGGATCTTGCGATCAATCCCGAGTGTACGCCAGAGGAAGTTGATTACCTGATCAACTTCATCAATGCCTACCTTGCTACGCCGATCAGCGTCACGGATGTGGTGTGGCGCTATTCCGGCGTCCGCCCGCTTTATGACGATGCAGCAGCATCGGCGACGGCCGCGACGCGGGACTACACTCTCAAGCTTGATGTGGCGCGTGGCGCGCCTTCGCTCAGTGTGTTTGGCGGCAAGATCACCACGTACAGGCGCCTCGCTGAAAGCGCGATGGAGCAGGTGCAAACGGTACTCCCGCAAACGGGGGTGCCTTGGACAGTCGGCGTAGCCCTTCCTGGCGGAGACTTTCCGGTGGCTGGCGTCGAGGCTTTGTTGGTGCAGGCGCAAGAGGATTTTGCGTTTTTGACAGATCGCTGGGCGTTGCGCCTTGTCCGCGCCTACGGAACAGAGGTGGCGGACGTGCTTTGCCGTGCAAGGACCATCGAAGAGTTGGGCTTCTGCTTTGGTGCTGATTTGTTTGAAGTCGAAGTGCAGTGGCTGATCGAAAGGGAGTTTGCTCGGACCGCAGAAGACATCGTTTGGCGCCGCAGCAAGCTTGGGCTACACCTGAGCGCTGAGCAAATCAGCACGTTGGACGAATGGATCACACTCAACCTGCGCGAAAATTATAGCGCCGCGGCTGAATAAGGATACGGGATATGACATTGGAACTAAGGGGTGTCTCGTCGTCGGTCGATGGTGTCACGCATATTTACCCGACAGACCTGACCCTGCAGAAGGGTACCATGAACGTACTGCTTGGCCCTACTTTGTCAGGCAAGACGTCCTTGATGCGGTTGATGGCTGGTCTTGATGTTCCCAATTCTGGTTCTGTCCATTGGGAAGGAAAAGACGTCACCGGTATGCGCGTGCAGGACCGCAAGGTGGCGATGGTCTATCAACAGTTCATCAATTATCCTTCAATGACTGTCTATGAAAACATCGCATCGCCGCTGAAGCTGATGGGAAAGTCTGCATCCGAAATCAAGGCGGCGGTCCATAAGGCGGCTGATCTGATGCAGTTGACACCTATGCTACAGCGCAAGCCGCTGGAGTTGTCGGGAGGACAGCAACAGCGCTGCGCGTTGGCGCGTGCATTGGTCAAGGATGCGGGTCTTGTCTTGCTTGATGAGCCATTGGCAAACCTGGACTACAAACTGCGGGAAGAACTTCGTGTCGAGATTCCGAAAATCTTTGAAGAAGCCGGCTCGATTTTTGTTTATGCGACGACTGAACCCGAAGAGGCGCTTTTGCTGGGAGGGAACACCGCAGCGTTATGGGAAGGACGTGTACGTCAGTTTGACCTGACGCCAATCGTTTACCGCCAACCTGTTGACGCCTTGACCGCGCGTGTGTTCAGCGACCCGCCCATGAACTTTCTGAATGTCAGCAAGGCCGGACCAGAAATCACCTTCGGCGATGGTCACTCCGCGACGGTGACAGGGCAGTTTGGATCGCTGGCTGATGGCCGCTACATAGCAGGTTTCCGGCCAAATCACGTGGAAATCGCCGCCAAGAACGAGCGCGCAATCGTGTTCAACACCAAGCTGCTGGTGACAGAAATAACGGGTTCTGAAACGTTTGTGCACCTCGATCATGAGGGCGACAAATGGGTTGGCGTGATCCACGGTGTGCACAGTCTGAAGCTGGGATCGCCGCTAAAGGCATACATTGATCCTTGCCACATCTACATCTTCAACGAAGACGGGGCCCTCGTTGCGCCAGCGTCATACGCGCTGGCGGCATAAGGAAAAGAGCATGGCAAAAATCACCCTCGACAACCTTGCGCATTCCTACTCGCCGAACCCCAAGAGTGAGGATGATTTTGCGCTTAAAGAATTGAATCATGATTGGGCGGATGGAGAAGCCTATGCCTTGTTGGGAGCGTCCGGATGTGGAAAGTCGACGCTTCTCAACATCATTTCAGGGCTTTTGCACCCATCGCAGGGGCGCATTCTGTTTGACGGAAAAGATGTGACATATTCGACGACGGCAGACCGGAATATCGCGCAGGTATTCCAGTTTCCAGTGGTCTACGACACCATGACGGTGCGTGATAACCTTGCGTTCCCACTGAGGAACCGTGGTGCGGACCCCAAATACATCGCGCAGCGGGTTCAGCAGATCAGCCAGATGATCGGGATGGAAAATCAGTTGGACAAACGCGCGCGCGGTTTGACCGCGGATGCCAAGCAGAAAATTTCCCTTGGTCGCGGCATGGTGCGTGAGGATGTGAATGCGCTTTTGTTTGATGAGCCTTTGACCGTGATTGATCCCCACATGAAGTGGGAATTGCGGACGCAGCTCAAATCGCTCCATCATGAGTTCGGGCATACGATGATCTATGTCACCCATGACCAGACAGAGGCCCTGACCTTTGCAGACAAGGTTGTCGTGATGTACAATGGCCGCGTCGTCCAAATTGGAACGCCGCAACAGTTGTTTGAGAGGCCCGAACATACTTTTGTCGGCTACTTTATCGGCTCGCCCGGCATGAACCTCATTCCGGCTGACGTCAGAGGCAGGGTCGCCACGATACATGGAACCACCGTCGACCTTGGGCAAAACTATCCAAAACTGGACGGGAAGGTCGAGATTGGCATCCGGCCGGAGTTTGTTTCTCTTACGGAAGGGGAGGGCCTTCCTGTCAGCATCCGGCGTGTCGAGGATGTGGGCCGCCACAAGATCGTGAGGGCCGACCTGTTCGGAAAAGAGATCAATATCGTCGTCGGTGAGGGCGAAAGCATCGCGCCGGGCACCAACCACGTCAGTTTTGATCCGGACCAGGTGAACGTTTACGTCGATAGCTGGCGAAAAGAAGGGGAGGCCGCCTGATGGAAAAAACAGTTAACCAAAAGGCCTGGTTCTTGATCCTGCCGGTTCTCTTGTTGGTGGCGTTCTCCGCTGTCATCCCGTTGATGACGGTCGTGAATTACTCTGTTCAGGACACATTCGGCAATAACCAGTTCTTCTGGGCGGGGCTTGAATGGTTCGAGGAAATGCTGCGATCAGAACGGATGTGGGACGCGCTGGGACGGCAATTGCTTTTCTCGGCCATCATCCTTTTGATCCAGATACCGCTGGGCGTATTCATCGCCCTGAACATGCCCAAAAGCGGCTTTTGGTCCAGTCTGTGCCTGGTGTTGATGTCGCTACCTCTGTTGATACCTTGGAACGTAGTCGGCACCATCTGGCAGATCTTTGGTCGTGTGGATATCGGGTTGCTTGGCTACACGATGGATGCCCTGGGAATTTCATACAATTACACCCAGGACAGCCTTGCGGCATGGATCACCATTATCGTCATGGACGTCTGGCACTGGACATCATTGGTGGCGCTCTTGGCCTTTGCCGGGCTCAAGTCGATCCCTGACGCCTACTATCAGGCGGCCAAAATTGATCAGGCCAGCCGTTGGGCCATTTTTCGCTACATTGAACTGCCCAAGATGATGGGCGTCTTGATGATCGCAATTCTGCTTCGCTTCATGGACAGCTTCATGATTTATACAGAGCCGTTTGTGGTGACCGGTGGAGGTCCGGGCAACTCAACGACACTGCTGTCCATTGATCTGGTCAAAATGGCGCTCGGACAATTCGACCTTGGACCAGCGGCGGCGTTCTCGATCATGTACTATCTAGTTATCCTATTGATATCATGGGTGTTTTACACCGTGATGACAAATCTCGACAAGAAGGGGAGCTAAACAATGTCTGACATGACAGTTGCATCCGCGACCCACATATCCAAAACGAGCAAACCCGCACGCCGCTTTCGGATCAAGGGGTCTGTCGTCGTGATGACGCTTTATCTTCTGTTCTTGATG
Organism: uncultured Loktanella sp.; assembly: GCA_964351055.1. Taxonomy (GTDB): domain Bacteria; phylum Pseudomonadota; class Alphaproteobacteria; order Rhodobacterales; family Rhodobacteraceae; genus Yoonia. Next base: position 9,726 of record CAYGMX010000024.1, read on the forward strand.
CTGCCTCTTTACTGGCTGCTCAACATGAGCCTGAAGACGAACACGGAAATCCTGAACGAGTTTTCGCTTTTCCCCAGGAACCTGACCTTTGACAATTATGCGACGATCTTGACAGATGCGTCTTGGTACTCCGGTTATATCAATTCGCTCATCTATGTGGTGATGAATACCGTTATCAGCCTGACGGTTGCGCTGCCTGCGGCCTATGCATTCAGCCGTTACCATTTCATGGGGGACAAGCATCTTTTCTTCTGGCTTTTGACCAACCGGATGGCACCGCCTGCTGTTTTTGCGCTGCCGTTTTTTCAGCTTTATTCATCTGTTGGTCTGTTTGACACACATATCGCTGTTGCCTTGGCGCATTGCCTGTTCAACGTGCCATTGGCGGTATGGATCCTCGAAGGGTTCATGCGCGGTGTGCCAAAGGAAATCGACGAAACGGCGTACATTGACGGCTACAGCTTTGGCAGGTTTTTCGTCAAGATTTTCATGCCTCTTATTGCATCTGGCATTGGTGTTGCAGCCTTCTTCTGCTTCATTTTCTCGTGGGTGGAACTCTTGCTGAGCCGTACTTTGACCACTGTTGATGCCAAGCCCATCGCCGCCATCATGACCCGGACCCAAGGGGCTGCCGGAATTGACTGGGGGGTGTTGGCCGCGGCTGGTGTGCTGACTGTCGTGCCGGGTGCCTTGGTCATTTATTTTGTCCGCAACTACATCGCCAAAGGCTTTGCCTTGGGGCGCGTCTAACGCTGAAGATTGAAAGGAAACTGATATGGCATGGATGGCATGGACATGGCCCACGGCGATCTTCTTTATCGTGATCGCGGCGATCCTCATCACCTTCACGGTGCTGGCGATAAAGTTTCCGGAAACGCCCCGCAAAGGGGTCCTTAGAATTGAGACGACACGCGGTGACCGTCTCTTCATTACACTTCTCGGCTCTGCCTTTCTGAATCTGGCGTGGCTGGGAGTGATCGGTGCGAACCAACCATTCGCATTGTTAGTCTGCCTGGCATACGCCGCAATGGTGTTTCGTTGGGTCTGACGAGAAGACGCTGCCCCATGACACTTAGTCATATGGCGGTTTGAAGTGAAAAGTTTCCATTGGGAGGAAAAAAAAATGAAGATTCTATTCAGATCAAGTACAGCGCTTGCGTTGTCGCTTGGCGTGATGGCCAGTCCGGTCTTCGCTGACATGGATGCCGCCCGTGCATTCCTTGAAAGCGAAATTGCGGGAATGTCTGTCCTGACAAGGGAAGAACAAGAGGCAGAAATGCAGTTCTTCGTCGACGCTGCAGCGCCATATCAGGGTATGGAAATCAAGGTTGTTTCCGAAACCATCGCAACGCACGAATACGAGGCCAACGTTCTGGCACCTGCATTCGAAGCGATCACTGGTATCAAGGTCACACATGACCTGATTGGTGAAGGCGACGTTGTCGAAAAACTGCAAACTCAGATGCAGTCAGGCGAGAACATCTACGATGCCTATATCAACGACAGTGACCTGATTGGTACCCACTGGCGTTATCAGCAAGTGCGCAACCTTACCGACTGGATGGCGGGCGAAGGCGCAGCCGTGACTTTGCCAACGCTGGATATCGACGACTTTATCGGTACATCCTTCACAACTGGTCCTGACGGCAAGCTTTACCAATTGCCGACACAGCAGTTCGCGAACCTTTACTGGTTCCGCTATGACTGGTTCAACGACGAAAAGAACAAGGAAGATTTTGCAGCAGCCTTCGGCTACGAACTGGGCGTTCCGGTGAACTGGTCCGCCTACGAGGACATCGCAGAATTCTTCACAGGTCGTGACCTAAGCCATATGGGTGTAGAAGGCGAAGTCTTTGGCAACATGGACTATGGCAAGAAAGACCCGTCACTGGGTTGGCGCTATACCGACGCGTGGATGTCCATGGCTGGTATGGGCGACGTCGGAGAACCCAACGGTTTGCCAGTTGATGAATGGGGTATTCGTGTGAACGAGAACTCTCAGCCGACCGGCTCCTGTGTCGCTCGGGGTGGCGCAACCAATTCGCCTGCTGCGGTCTACGCTGTGACCAAGGCGATCGAATGGCTTGAGAACTACTCGCCCCCGGCTGCTGCTGGTATGACGTTCTCTGAAGCGGGGCCAATTCCTGCGCAAGGAAACATCGCTCAGCAGATGTTCTGGTACACAGCCTTTACCGCTGCAACGGTAGAGCCCGGTTTGCCAGTCATGAACGAGGATGGCACGCCCAAGTGGAGGATGGCACCTTCGCCACACGGTGTTTACTGGAAAGACGGCCAGAAGATCGGCTATCAGGATGCAGGTTCCTGGACACTGATGCAGTCGACTCCGGTTGATCGCGCTCAGGCAGCTTGGCTTTATGCCCAGTTCGTTGTGTCTAAGACAGTCGATCTGAAAAAGTCCGATGTGGGTCTGACGTTCATCCGTGAATCAACCATTGATTCCGAGCACTTCACAGAACGCGCTCCGCGTCTGGGTGGTCTGGTGGAGTTCTACCGTTCGCCAGCGCGCGTGCAGTGGTCGCCAACAGGAACAAACGTGCCTGACTATCCAAAGCTGGCACAGCTGTGGTGGCAGAACATCGGCGACGCAATGTCTGGCGCCAAAACACCTCAGGAAGCACTTGACCAGCTTTGTGCCGATCAGGAACGCGTTCTGGAACGTCTTGAGCGTGCAGGCGTCCAAGGTGATCTGGGTCCGGTCCTGAATGAAGAGCGGGACGCGGAATACTGGTTCGCACAGCCGGGTGCTCCATATCCGGTCTTGGAGAACGAAGACGAGGAGCCAAAGACCGTCCCTTATGACGAGTTGATCTTGTCCTGGCAGTAACCCTGTCTTTTCCAGGAGCGGGGCGCGCCTTCGGGTGCGCCCCGCTCTTTGCCTTTCGGCTACGCCAGTTCGAACGACCGGACACTGTCTAACGAAAAACTCTGGCTTGTCGGCGGGCAACGCATTTGCGATCCGTCTCAACACTTTAAACTTGGAAGACACCCATGCTTGAGATCAATCCTTTCGCTATCTCCTGCAAGACTGACATTCATTTTGGTGCTGGTACGCATCGCAAGTTGATCGGGATCTTGCCTCAAGATGTGCAATCTGTGGTCTTGGTGAAAGGGGTCTCTGATGGTGCATCCCAACCCGTAAAGAAGATACTTTCTGAAGCCGGCATTCCTTTTGCGACAGTCGTCTGCGAAGGCGAGCCGACAGTAGGTACGGTCAATGAAGCTTGGCGTGCAACAGATGCGACATCCGTTGACTGCATTGTCGTCTGCGGAGGAGGCTCTGCCATCGACACAGGGAAGGCATTGCTTGTAGCCATCGCAAAGGGTGGGCCTTTGGACGATGATGATTTTGCGATCAACCATACGCGAACAGAGGGTGTCTGCTTGATCGTACTACCTACAACGGCGGGTACGGGGTCTGAAGTGACATCAAATGCCGTCTTGAAGGCAGCGCAGAGTGATACAAAGATCAGTCTAAGAGGGCCAGCCCTTCAGCCGCAAACGGCCCTTGTCGATCCAGACCTGATGCGCTCTGCGCCCAAGGCGGTGGTGCTTCATTCAGGTTTGGACGCCCTTGTGCAAAACATTGAGGCCTACATATCGGCCTATGCGACACCCTTTACACGGGCATTGTCTGGCTCCGCAATCGCGAGCACTGCCAGCGCGTTGCGTGCAGTCATTGAAACCGAAAGTTCAAGCGCCTGGACGCAACTGGCGTGGGGAAGCCTGTGCAGCGGGTTATCTCTTGCGAATGGCGGGTTGGGCGCTGCGCATGGACTGGCCGCAGTTCTTGGCGGGGCCTATCCTGCGCCCCACGGGGCCGTTTGCGGGCGGCTGCTTGCGCCTGTCCTGCACGCGAACATGGCATCGCCGCATTGCACGCCCACGATCCAGCGGGACATCCAAATGTGCCAGACGGCGATTTCAGATGTATTTCCTCCGACACGCGCCGCCGATCCGCTGTCAGGGTTCGAAGACTGGATCGCCCAGAACGGGCTGCCTCGACTTGGCGACTGGGGTGTAACAGATGACGCGATCAGGGATTTGGCCGCTTTGGGAGCGGCAGCATCCTCTACACAAAAGAACCCCGTAAGGCTGGAAGTGGATGAACTGGCGCAAATCTTGCGTGATGCGTCTTAGGTCTGCTTACATGACGGTTTGGGCCAAGAGACCTTTTCGGATGGGCGCGGGACAAGTCCTGTTAGGGTGCGAATGAAACAAAGGCGCAATGCAGCTTGGTTCTTTGTGCTTCCGGCGGTTGCAATACTTGGTCTTGTCGGGCTGATCCCGCTGATGGCGGTGATTAACTACTCCTTCTTTGATATATTTACACTGGAGAGCCGCTACTGGGTGGGCGGCGAATGGTACGCCGAGCTCGTTGGTACGGTTGATTTTTATGCTGCCCTGGGGCGAAGCCTCTTGTTCACCGCGTTAGTGCTGCTCATCCAGTTTCCGCTGGGCATTGGCATTGCTTTGATGATCCCCTCAAACGCCTTTGCCAAAGGCGCCATACTGATGATCCTCGCGCTGCCATTGGTTGTGCCTTGGAATATGATCCCGGGGATCTGGTTGGGTTTCGTGAATACCGACTATGGGCTCTTAGGGCGTGCCTTTGTGTTCACAGGCTGGGAGTTTGACTATAAATTCAATGCGGTTCACACGTGGATCCTGATCCTCTTGATGGATACATGGCACTGGGTTGGTCTGGTGGCAATTCTGGCCTATTCCGGCCTGTCGAGCATTCCGGCGGCCTATTATCAAGCCGCAAAAGTGGACGGAGCAGGCGATTGGGCCGTCCTGCGCTATATTCAACTGCCAAAGCTGCGCGGTGTAATGATGATGGCACTGATCCTGCGCGTCATGGACAGTATGATGATTTACACCGAGGCCTTTGGCATCAACGCCGGTGGACCGGACAAGGCGACCTCGTTTTTGACGCTTGAATTGGGCGAGGATATTGCGGCCTTTAACTATGGCCCCGCTGCCGCTCGGTCTGTGCTTTACTTTTTGATTGTGCTGGTGGTCGCATGGACATTGAAGATTGCGGTGATGCGACAGAATGGCGATCGGTCATGATACGTCAGTTACCAAAGACACTTGGCCTGATCCTGCTTGCCTTTGCGATGCTTGCCCCGCTTGCGCAATCGGTCTTGCTCAGCTTTACCTCTACCTTGCCCCGCGATGATATCGCTGTTGGGACCCTGACCTTACTGAATTACACAAACCTGTTTCAGGATCCTGATCTTGTCAGTTCTCTATGGACATCGCTGACATATGTAGCCGCAAATATCGTGATTTGCTTAACTGTCGGACTGCCTGCGGCCTATGCCATTTCAAGGTATTCCTTTGTCGGTGACCGGCACGTCTTGTTGATGTTGCTCGCGTTCAGGATCACACCGCCTGTCGTCCTGTCGCTGCCCATCTTTTTGCTCTTTGCCAAGATGAACCTGTTGGATAATCCACTGGGCATCGCGCTGGCCCATTGTCTCTTCAACATTCCCATAACGATCTGGATACTTGAGAGCTTTATTTCGGCGGTGCCGCGTGAATTTGATGAAAACGCCTTTCTGGATGGTCACTCGACACCTTCATTCTTTTTCCGCCACCTTCTGCCGATCATCGCGCCCGGCGTAGCAGTCGCCAGTTTCTTCTGTTTTATCTTTTCATGGGTCGAGGTGGTGTTCGCGCGTATTTTAACCTCGACAGGGGGCAAGCCGATCGCGATGGCAATCGAGAGCCTTTTCGGGTTTCAAACCGACGTTGGCCTCGTCATGGCCCTGACAATCATGTCACTAATGCCGGGTTTCATTCTGATATTTCTGGTCCGCAACCACATCGCAAGGGGTTTCCAGTTGCGCGCCTGACCCTGTTCCATCCCTGAAGTACAAGAACGTTTTGGCAATACGTCGTACTAACCAAGTGACCATAACAACTGATACGAAAACATGAGATAAAGCGTTCGTTCATTGCACAGCACTGGTCAAATTGGGTTCTTTTCCGCCGTTAGATGCCAGATGCATCGAGGTCTGCTCTGCGGACTTAGCGAGCTTTCGCCGAAGGTGCGCCAATGGCTGCTGCCGGTCCAGAGCGGACCTTCGACCTGCCCGCAGCGAAAGGCGGCACTGAGCCCAAACCTACCATGGCAAGGTGGGCAGTTAATTGACAGTCGACTCGTTCCTGAGGCTTACGCTTGCACCAGCCGCCGCGCCAAGAAATCGCGAACGCTGCCATATTTTATGCCCCATAACGCAGGCATTCCAATCCCTAGTATGTTGCGTTTTGAGGGCCCCAAAAGCCCCAACGTAATCAGGCAGAACAAGAATATAAACGCTACACAAAAACCCACAGCATTCGACATTTCGACGATTGGAAGCAGGTTCAGCCAGAGATTCCCCGCGCCATAAATGAACAATGACTGCGATCCAATCCGTGCAAGAGCCTGCAACGGTAGCTTAAAAAGCCGAAAGCGCTTTGCCACAAGAAGGCAAGCTGAAATGCCAATAAAACCAAGTATTCCGAAAGCATAATACCCTGGATGGTTGATCCAACGGTTGGCAAGAAATCTGCGGCCAGATTCCATCACACCGTGCGAAAGTTCTGATCCGCAGGTTACAATCGCTAGAAGGGCTATCAAAACAACCAAAAGAAAGTTCACTCGCCCGGTCAAAGCTTCTCCCAACGCAAGCCCGAAACCAACAAAAGTCATCGCCGCGAGAAGAGCTGGAC
>CAYGMX010000025.1:0-16206 GCA_964351055.1 uncultured Loktanella sp.
TAATCGCTCCTGTCGAAAGATATGTCATGAAACTCGCCGATCTTGAGATCATTGTCACGGCTCCTCCTGCCCCCGGGTGGGGCGGGCGCTATTGGATTATCCCCAAAGTGACGACCGATACCGGTATCATCGGATACGGCGAATGCTATGCCGCATCGGTCGGGCCAGAGGCCATGAAAGCGGTGATCACCGATGTTTTTGAACGGCATATGGCCGGCGAAAATCCTGAAAACATCGAACTGATGTTCCGCCGCGTCTATTCCGCCGGCTTTACCCAGCGGCCTGACCTGACCGTCATCGGCGCATGGTCGGGGTTGGAAATGGCCTGCTGGGACATCCTTGGCAAGGATCGCGACCGCCCTGTGCATGCCCTGATCGGCGGGCGCACCAATGACCGTATCCGCGCCTATACCTATCTGTATCCCCGCCCCGCGCATCCCCTGCCCGACTTCTGGTCAAGCCCCGACATGGCGGCAGAGGTGGCGCTGGATATGGTCGAGAAAGGCTATACCGCCGTCAAATTCGACCCCGCTGGCCCCTACACGATCCGTGGCGGGCATATGCCGTCGATGTACGACATCAGCCTGTCGGTCGCTTTCTGCGAAGCGATCCGCGAGGCTGTGGGCGACCGCGCCGATCTGCTATTCGGCACCCACGGCCAGTTCAGCACCGGTGGCGCGATCCGGCTGGGAAAGGCGCTCGAGCCCTACAGCCCGCTGTGGTACGAAGAACCGATCCCGCCGGATAACGTGGCCGAAATGGCCAAGGTCGCGCAGGCGGTGCCCATTCCTGTGGCCACCGGCGAGCGCTTGACCACCAAGGCCGAGTTCGCAACTGTCCTGCGCGCGGGCGCTGCCACGATCCTGCAACCGGCGCTGGGGCGCGCGGGCGGGATCTGGGAGACCAAGAAAATCGCGGCCATGGCCGAGGTCTATAACGCACAAATCGCGCCCCACCTGTATGCGGGTCCCGTCGAGTGGGCGGCGAATATCCAGCTTGCCGCGGCGATCCCGAATATCCTGATGGCCGAAACGATTGAAACGCCGTTTCATCATGACCTGATCAAGGGAACGATCACCGTCGAGGATGGTTATATTCCGGTACCGACCGCCCCCGGCCTTGGCATCGACTTTGACGAGGCACTTGCTCGCGCACATCCCTATGACGGCGACGGCCTGCACCTGCAAATGCAGGAGGCGCCTATCGGCTATCACGGGGTGAACAGCTTTGCAGGTGGTGCGCCGGTCAAGACCTGACCGGACGAACGCAGGTTGAAGCTGCGGCCAGAGGCGGCTAACATGAACTTCGTTCACCAAGTAGGGATTCCCGATGGCCAGCAAGACAGAAACAAGACGGCAGGAACTGCGTGACAAACTGGTCGTGATTGCCGAACGCACGATTGCGGCCAAGGGTCTGTCTGCCCTGCGCGCCCGTGATCTGGCAAGCGAAGCAGGCTGTGCCGTCGGTGCGATCTACAATGTCTTTGGTGATCTGACCGATCTGGTGCTGGCCGTAAACGCCCGCACCTTTCACCGGTTGGGGGCCGATGTCGCTGCCGCTTTGGCAGATGCCCCGCAAGACCCTGTCGAACAACTGGTGATCATGGCGCAGGCTTACCACCGCTTTGCGGCACAAAACCACCTGAGTTGGCGCGCCTTGTTTGACGTTGAACGCGCAGCGGGCGAAACGGCACCGGACTGGTACCTGCACGAAATGGGGCAGCTTTTCGTCTATATCTCGGACCCGCTTGCGGTCATCTTCCCTGATCGCCCTGCACCGGAAATCGCGCTTTTGACCCGTGCGCTGTTTTCATCGGTGCATGGCATTGTGCTTTTGGGTCTGGATCAGGCCAGTGCGGGCGTGCCTTCTGACGATATCGACCGCATGATTGCCCTTGTTTTACGGCAGGTCAGCACTTCCGCATAACTTTTTTGAACAATGTTCATTTTTTTCTTGCTATCGTAACCCGACCCCGCTATATCCATTTCATGAACAGTGTTCACACACTGAACCGAAATGGAGAAACCGATGTTCAAGACACTTGCCACATTGATCCACGGGCAGAACGCGCGGGCCGAAGACCGCGTGCGCGATGCCTTTGCCATCGAACTGATCGACCAGAAAATCCGGGAAAGCGAAAGCAGCCTGCGTGCGGCAAAGGCCACACTCGCCAGTCTGATCCAGCGGCAGCGGTCCGAGGAAAAGCAGTATGCAGCGCTCAAATCCCGCATCACCGATCTGACAGGGCGCGCGAAGGCAGCACTTGAAAACGACCGCGAGGACATGGCTGCTGAAGCCGCCCGTGCCATCGCAAACATGGAAAACGAACTGACTGTGCGCACTGAAACACTGGACCGGCTGGAGCAAAAGGTGATCCGCCTGCGCGCTTCAATCGAAAGCGGGCATCGCCGGATTATCGACCTGAAACAAGGCGCAATTCAGGCCCGCGCCGTGCGCCGCGAACAGAATATCCAGATGCAGATGTCCCGCACGGGCGTCACATCCGGCAGCGTCGAAGAAGCGGAAGAACTGATCGCGCGCGTCTTGGGCCGCGATGATCCCTTCGAGCGCAGCGAGATTCTGGCCGATATCAACCGCGATCTGGATGGCGGCACGATCACCGACCGCATGGCCGGTGCCGGTTTCGGCAGCGCCACCCGATCCACCGCAGACGATGTTCTGGCCCGCCTTAAGGCCACAAAAAAGTAATCCTTCCCCCCTTCTATCACAAAGGAAACCTGAAATGACACGCAATAAATCTGATAACGCATTGATTATGTTTGTAAATGGCGCGGGTGTTGCCGTGGCCTACGGGATGCTTGCCATCTCGCTCTGGCTGTCCACGGACGTGCCGCTGTCGACCAAAGGCTTTTGGGCGATGTCCGTCATGATGCTGACGCTCGCGCTGGTGAACTTCGTCAAATACCGCTTTGACGAAAAGATGTCCGAAGACCGGATCAACCGGATCGAAGAAGCCAGAAACGAAAAGCTGCTTTCGGAATATGCTGGCGAGGCTCTGTAAGCACCATGCCATGGCCCGCCCCACGTTTCGACGTGGGGCAGGCTTTCCTCTTTTCAAAACGCAATCCCTTCGGCAGAGTTAACGACATGAAATACCTGCGCCAATTTGCTGCCCGTATCGTTGGCCAATCGATCCGCATTTTTGCGCGTGCGATCACTGCTGTGAGGGCCGACTGGCAAGGGATCGAACCGGTGCCGCGCCAGCGCGTCTATTTCGCCAACCATACCAGCAACGCCGATATGCCGATGATCTGGTCTGTGCTTCCCCCTGCCCTGCGCCGCACGGTCCGCCCTGTCGCTGCCGCGGATTACTGGCTCAAGAACAAACTGCGCGCTTTTGTGGGCCCCGAGGTATTCAACTGTGTCCTTGTGGACCGCCGCCCTGAAGTGAATGACAAGCCGATGGACAAGATCATTGCCGCCCTTGACGAGGGATCATCGCTCATCATCTTTCCCGAAGGCAACCGCAACATGACCCAAGACCCGCTGTTGCCCTTCAAGGCAGGGCTTTACAATATGGGTGTTGCGCGGCCAGAGGTTGATCTGGTGCCCACATGGGTCGCCAACCTGACAGAGATCATGCCCAAGGGCGAGGTCATCCCCCTGCCGCTGATCTGCACCGTGACCTTTGGTGCGCCGCTGCATGTGCATGAGGGCGAAAGCAAGGATGATTTTCTCAAACGGGCCTCTGACGCGTTGTTGGCCTTGCGGCCAGAGGTCAGACCATGAGCAGCACGACCGCCGATATCCTGCTGCTTGCGCTTGGCAGCTTTGGTATCCTTATCGCCCTGACCATCTTGGGTGAAATCCTGCGTGCACGCCAGCCGGTTCATGAACCCAACCCTGTGCTTGATACCTACATGACCCGCGTCCAGAGCTGGTGGGGCATGGTGGCCTTTATTGGGGTTGCGCTGTTGATGGGCAAACCAGGGATCATGACCTTGTTTGCCTTTGCCTCCTTTGCCGCTCTGCGGGAATTTCTGACCCTCACCGCCAAAGCGCAGGCCGATCATCTGTCACTGGCGCTGGCCTTTTTTGTGGTCCTGCCCCTGCAATACGTCTTTGTCGGGCTGGGCTGGAGCGGGCTTTATACCGTGTTCATCCCCGTCTATGCCTTCTTGCTGCTGCCGATGGTGTCGGCCCTGCGTGGCAATCCCAACCGTTTCCTTGTGCGGGTTGCCGAAACGCAATGGGCGCTGATGATCGCGGTCTTTTGCGTCAGTCACGTACCCGCGCTGATGTCGATCGATATTGCCGGCTACGGTGATCGTTCGGTGCTGCTGATCGCGTTTCTTGTGATGGTCGTGCAGTGCGGCGATCTGCTGGAGTACTTCTTTGGGCGACGCATCGGGCGCACACGCATTGCCCCCGGCCTGTCGCCCAAGACATGGGAAGGCGCGGTTCTTGGCGTCCTGAGTGCGATGATCATCGGCGCACTCCTGAACTGGATCACCCCCTTCGGTCTGATCGGTGCCGCATTGATGGCCGGTATCGCCTCTTTTGTGGGAATGCTGGGCAGTATCGTGCTGGCGGCGATCAAGCGGGACCGCGGCGTCAAGGACTGGTCGCATCTGATCCCTGGTCAGGGTGGCTTTGTTGACCAGCTTGACAGCGTGATCTTTGCGGCGCCGATCTTTTATCAGCTGACGGTGTATTTCTACAGCTGACCCGTGCCTAGGTATTGCGGTAGCTTGGACAGGTTTTTGCCGAGCAGCGTGCCAACCCCGCCCACCTTGTGCCGCCGGATCGCGCGGTAATCCTCACGGCTTTTGCGGATCATATGCGCGAACGACCTGTTGCTGACGCCCCCGATCTTCATGCGCACCATGACATGCGGGATATAGGCCAGCCGCACCTGCCCTGTCGTCAGAAACCGCAGCATCCCGTCATAGTCCCCCGAGATGCGATAGCTGGTGTCATAAAGCCCCGCCTGTTCAAAGACCTGACGCCGCAGATACAGCGTAGGATGCGGCGGCATCCAGCCGCGCCTTAAGTGTGCAGGCGTGTAATCCCCCGCCTTCCAATGCCTGATCACGCGGGTTTCATCGTCACGCGCCACATATTGCAGATCGCCGTAGATACCATCAATCGCGGGGTCCTGCATGACCTCTGCCACCTGCGCCAGCACATCGGGCGATGCAAGCTGGTCATCGGCGTGCAACAGGCCGATCACATCACCCCCCGCCCGCGCAATGCCTCGATTGATCGCATCATAGATCCCCGTATCCGGTACCGAAACCAACGCCATCGCCGCGTGTCCGCAGGCACCCAGATAGGCCAGTGTCCCATCGGTCGATCCGCCATCCTGCACCACATGTTCGACATGTGGGTAAGTCTGCGCCGTGAGGCTGTCGAGCATCTGCGGGAGCGTGGCGCGCCCGTTCATCACGGCGGTGACAACGGATATTTTCATGCAGCGGCCTGCGCATCACGGTGTGCCGCCTCTTGCACGTCGATATCCAGTATGACGCGGATCGCCTCCTGCGGTGTGGCCCCTGTCAGGTCCATATGGCGGCGGACTTCGGCCAGCTTGGCATCGACCAGATAGCGATACCAGAACCCCTGCAGCACATGGAACGTGCGCCCGCCTGCGCCATCCAGAAACCCCAAGCGCAGAAAGTAGCGATACAGAAAATAGGCACCCGCGCGCAATCCTGCAGGCAAGCGGCGATAGATATGCAGCTTGATCCAGCGCTTGAGCGCCGTCCTCCCCGTGCCGCCCAGAGCCGCCGTTTGCGGCAGAAAACCGAACTCCTGGTTCAGCATGTCAACCGCTTCACGGCTGGCATAGCCGTTGTGTTTTGTTACCCACCAATCCAGCGGCTTGCGGTTGTCATCGATGATTTCGCCTTTTACATGCGCGGTCGGGCCTGCAACCGCGATATGTTCGTCCATCCAGCGGGCCTCGCACCGGCCTTGGCCATTCCGGAACAGGCGGATGATGCGCAGGGCACCGACGCCACCAAACCGCATCATCTGGCCCATGAACTTGATCCGCCGTCGCACAAAAATGCCCGCGACATCAGGCAAGCCTGCTCTGATCTCGGCGGCGAGTTGCGCTGACACCACCTCGTCGGCGTCAAGGCGCAGCACCCAACCCGGCTGTTCTTTGATCTGATCCAAGGCCCAGTTGAACTGGGCTGCATGATTGACCCATGTATGGCGCATGACCTCTGCGCCCCCGCGATGCGCAAGGGCAACGGTCTCGTCCGCAGAGCCGCTATCAACCACGATGATCCGTGTCGCAAAAGAACGCACCGAGGCGATTGCGCGCGCGATGTGCAGAGCTTCATCCTTGGTCAGGATAATGACTGTCACTTCCGTCATGCCGGCACCCCTTGGACCGTCCGACTGGCCATGTCGCGGTAAAGTGCAGCAAACGAGGTCACCATCGCATCTGGTGCAAAGTCCCTTGCCATCCACGCCCGCCCCCGCGCGCCCATCGCTGGCAAATCATCTGCGGCGAGCGTTGCGATCTCTGCCGCGAGATCGGCTTTTTCCAGATCAATGCACCGTCCACAGCCATACCGCGCGATGTCCGCCCAAGGTGTTGCTGTTGTCGTCAGAACCGGCAAGCCATGGGCCATGGCCTCGGCTATCACGATGCCGAAGTTTTCCGAATGCGAGGGGAGTACAAAAAGATCGGCCCCGTAAAACGCTTGTGCTTTGGCCGCGCCATCCACATGGCCATGCAGGCGGATCCGCCCCCCCGATTGCGCGGCACGCCGCGCAAGGCCCTGGACATAGACATGATCCCCCGTGCCATAAACATCGAGGGTGAAGGACGCTGGCAGCGTTTCCATCGCGGCAAAGAGCGCTTCGAGCCCCTTTTTGGGATGCAACCTGCTGATAAACATCAGGCGGCACCCTTTATGACGTCTTGGCGGCTTGGCCGCAGGCTGCGGCAGGGATACGGCATTGGGGATGATCACCTGCGCCAGATCACCAAGACGGGCCACGCTCTTGCGCGCTTCATCCTGCGCTGTGACATGCAGGATGCAGCGCGCCGGTCGCAACGCGTTTGCGACATGTTCGAACCCGTGTTTGATACGCTTGCGGGGCGCATCCGCCCAGTCGTTTGTCGCAAGCAAAGCCCCGCGCGGCGACCACACAACAGGTTTGTCCAGCAGATTTGCCCACATGAATGTTGGCAGGGTCGGCATGTTATAGGTCCCTGTCAGGTGCACGACATCAGCCCAATGGATGGCGGCAGGCAGTCGCGCGAGCAAACCGGGTGCAATGCAATTGCCAGCCCAGCGCCGTGCATAATGCACAGGATAGGGCAGTTGCACAGGCGACACACGGTCGGACACCGAAGGCCCCGCTGCATCCCCCGTCAGCACCCGCACCGCCATGTCGGGCAAGCCCGCGATCCCGTCGCAGATCGCCTTGGTCGACCAGATCGGCCCTCCCCAATAGGTCGCAGGATAAAACGTGGGCACCACATGCAGAACCTTCATGCCGCCACCTCGCAGCGCGCGCGCTGCCCGATCTGGCGTGCGGGGTTGCCTGCCATAATCGCACCTGCCGGTACATCGCGCGTCACCACGGCCCCCGCGCCAATCACGGCCATCGCCCCGATCTGCCGACACTGCGGAAGGATCACGGCGCGCATCCCGATCCAGACACCGGCGCCAACGTCCTTTGACATCGGCTGTGGCGTTGCATGCGGATCAAGCCCGTGGTCGTGGGTGTAAAGCACCGCCTCTTCAGAGATCAGCACATCATCGGCCAGCCGCAGGCCGCCGGTCATATCTAGCAGTACACCTTGGTTGATCTGCACCCGATCCCCGATCAGCAAAGCGGGGTGTTGCCCCTCTGCAGGGGCATGGGTCCCGCGCCAGACAATGCAGTCTGCGCCGATCTGCACACAATCGGGCCGGTCAAACCGCACCCCTGCCTGAAACCGCGACCCCCGCCCGACCTTGGCAAGTGATGCAATATGAAGCCGCGTTGCCAACCGCATCGCTATGCGCCGATGCAGCGCAGCACCGGCCCGCAACATCCAGAAAAGCGCTTTAAGAAGCATGGCGCATGTCTCCTTGATAGGTGGACGAAACGGGCCTCACACGGTAGCGCGGCACGAAAACGGCAATCATCGCCGCGATCAGGACCAGTTGCGCAGCAGCCCCCACCACAAAGGCGCTGAAAGAGGATTGAAGCGTCGCCTGCACAAAGGGGTAAAACAGGATCGGGTAAAGCAGAAATGCCCCGTAGCGCAGCGTATTGCGCGTGCAGAGCAAGGCGACCTCGATCTTGCGATAAAGCCACCCGAGCACGAACCCGACAAAGGCCCCCGCCCAGCCAAAATTCATAAAGGCCTCACCTGGTCCGGTGACATTGAACGCGCCGCCTGTCGCAACGCCCATCACATCGCGCTTGAGAACGACCCCCAGATCAATCGCGGGCTTGTCCACCCAAAGCGCGCGCGGAATCCACCCAAAGCTCCACCAGCCATAGCTTTCGCCCAACAGATAGGTGGCAGGCGTCACCCTGTCGGTGACCATGACCGCGGTATTGATATCCAGAAAATAAGTGGACCCCACCAACTGCTGGATCAGGCCTGTATCGCTGCCCCGCAGGACCGTCATATAGGCCGACAGAAACAGGGCGGTCGCCACAGCCAGCACGGTCAGCACAGCCATGCGCCACCCGATTTGGCCGCCAAGGATCATATATGTGGCGAAGCTGAACACCAAGAGTTCGACCAGTTCAAACCGGTCGCCCGACATCAGGGCAATCAGAACCAGTAATCCGGCAAGAAGGCCCGCTTGCGCCAGCCGGTGCCGCTGTTCCAGTACGATCCCCTGCGCAAGCAGCAAGACAAACGCAAACTTTGGCACGATGAACAGTGTCTTGATCCCTGCAAGGGTAGCCCCGACCCCATCTGCATTCACGTGGATCTGCTTGTCTGTATTCACTTGTCCCAGCAGATCAGGCGAGAAGGGCGATAACCCCCGCGCCGAAAGCAGCAGGCCAACGGTGAGTCCCGCGACCGCGAACGCCGTGCCAAAAAGCCAGCCCTGCCCTCTGAGGCCTGCCGCGACACCGCGGGCCGGCGCCGTCGAGGGCACTTTGTCGACGGGCCTGACTGCGCTTAGATAGCCCAGACACATCAACAGGATGAATCCGGCCAGATATACCGATCCTTTCATCAAGGCACCGGGCGTATCAATGTAGCGCCCGAAGAACGCAAACGCGGGGGAACCCCCGTAAACCGCTACCTTGACCGCAAAGCCGAAAGCGCAAAAATAACCCAGCAGATGCATCGGAGAGACAAGCCGCACCTGCCCGTAACGCCCGCCCAGCCAGATCGGCACGACCGTGCACAGCGTTGCCAGAATGACGATCAGGACAGTTTCCATTGCCCCGCCTGTCTTTGCCAAAGCACCCAAGCCGATGTATCGATCCCGTAGCTCTTGCGCACCGCCAGCCAGAGATATGCCCCGCCCGCCGTCAACGCCAAACCATAGGCGAGCGCATTGGTTGCAATCGAAAGGTCTTGGCCCGCGACCTGCACAACCAGCAGATAGATCAGGATCATCAACAATCGGGCCTTCACTGAAAACCGCCCCAATCCGCAAAGCGTGGCAACCGTATAGCCCGAAGCAAAGACCACCTGCCCCAAGGCCCCGATAAGCAGGATTGCAAAGGCGACTATGGCCTGTGTTGCAAGATGCGCAGGGGATGTCAGCATCACGACCGGCAGAGCCGCAAGGCCAACCAGAAAGAGTGCGGCACCGGGTACAAAGGCGATCCGGCTGCCTGCGGCGCTGGCCTTCGCAAGGCCGGTGCTGTCAGCAGTACCATATGCAGCAGAGATTGGCGCCGCACTTACCCATGTCGCGACAGAGACCGGCAAAGCGACCAAATTTGCCACGCGACGCAGCAGGGCATAAAGCCCGAACGCCTCTGCCGGCAACATCGCCCCCCCGATTATCAGATCAATCTGGGCGATCACCATCCCCAAGACAGACGTGGCATAAAGCGATAGGCTCCAGACGGGGCGGGGCTGCCTTGTCATCACCTGACCGATCCGTTCCTGCCGCAGACACCAGCCAGCAATGGCCAGACTGCCCGCACCAAGGATCAGCGCGCAAGCCGTCAGAATTGACGCAACACCACCGCTGCCGGCAACCAGCGCGCCCGCTGCCAGTGCCAACTGTGGGCCTGCATCGCGCAGGGCCATCGACCACTGCACGCTGCCCAGCGCCCGCAGGACGCTCGTCAGGCAGCCCAGCAGATTGGTCATAAAACCAAGGCCCAGTATAACACCCCAAGGCGGTCCCGGCCAAAGAAGGGACAGCAACCAAAAGGCAACGACCCCAAGGGCAGACGGAAAGACCAGACTGACCACGATCACATCCCTTGGGCGCAGCCCTGCCCCATCCGTCAGGGCACGCAGCACGACCAGCGGACCACCCAAGGACAAAAGGGTTCCCGCAACCAGTGATGCACCCCAAAGAAAGGCAAGCGCGCCAAAGGTCTCCAGACCCAGAAACGCGGCCAGACCCAGCATGACCGCGAAGTTGATGCCCACAATGCCGCAGCGCAGGGCTAGCGTTCCCAAGGCACTGCGCCGTGCAAGAGTGACCAGCCATTTCACCTTCATGATACCTTCATCACACCTCGGGACCGCCGCAAGACACTGGCTCCAGTTGCTTAATTCGTCAGTCATTGTGATTAATTAATGGTTAACCGGTCTGTGGTTTTGTGACCCGCAAACACAGCTTCACACGACGACAGGGTTGCGATGCAGAACCACCGCAGGGACCAAAGACCGCTCCAGCAAAACGGTTGGGTGGCAGAGATAGAGCCGGTTGCGCCAGTCGATCTTGCGGGGATGCTTCGGATTGTTTGGCAGGGGCTATGGATTGTGGGTCTGACCCTGATTTTTGCAGTCACAATCGCCGGATACTATGCGTTCCGGTTGGCGCAACCACAGTTCGCGGCGACCGCAACGCTTGCACTAGACCCTTTGCCGACCAGCTACACCTTCAGCGCGGCGCACTCCGGCCCGGCTCTCTCTGATGATGTCAGGCTCAACACAGCGATTGCGGCGCTGACCTCACGCGAGAACCTGCAACGGGTCATTGCCGCGCTGGATTTGATGTCCGATCCTGAATTCAACCGCTATCTCAACCCTCAACCACCTTATGCGCCAGACAGTCTGCGCCGGACCTTGCGCCATTTTCTGGCTGGGACCACAGAGCAGGTGACAACAGCCGAAGATATTGCCGACAAAGCGGCTGATAACCTGCGCGGCCGCTTGCACGTTGCCGCTCAGCCGGACACTTACATCCTCCGGATCACGGCCCGCAGCGGATCGGAAGACAAAGCCGCCCTGCTCGCCAATACCACAGCAGCGCAATTCACGGCAGCCCAAAGGCGCACATTGGCCGACAGGGCAGAGGCCACCACGCGATGGCTCAACAACCAACTGGGCGATCTTGAACGCCAGCTCTTGGCAAAGGAAGAAGAGATCAGCGGATTGATCGCCTCTGCCCAACTGCAAGATCACGCAGAGATCGACGCGCTCAGCATTCAGGTCCTGCATGCTGACCAACGGCTGGCCCAATTAGACACAGAGCTGGCAGCGCTTTTGGAAAGGCCGGATGAAAGCAATGGCCGCATTTCTGCCGAGCTGGCACAAAAGCAAGCTGCGGTAGCGGCAACCACAGCACTACGCGCGCGGCTCAGCGCCCAGCTTTCGGTGCAGTCTTCCGGTCTGGCCCAGTTGCATCAATTGCAGCGCGAGACTGAGGGCATCCGTGCCGTTTACCAGAATGTCCTTGGCAGGCTTCATGACGCCCGTGCGCAGCAAGAGCTTGAGGCACCGGTCGCACAGCGCATCACCCGCGCCACAACAGCAATCTATATCGGGCCCCAGAAGATCTTGATCCTGACCATCGCGGCCATGGTCGGGACGATCACGGGCCTGATGCTGGTCGCAGCGCGGCATGGAATGCGCCAAGGCGTCCTTGATGCAGTCGCATTGCGGGACGCCACGAACACACCCGTTCTGGCACAGTTTCCTAAGGCCGCAAACGGCAGAGCGCGCCAGTTGCGCAAGCACTTGCGCTCTGACCGGCAGACCGGTTTGACGGATGCTGTCAGAAACCTGCGCACTGCGCTGCTGCTGACCAACCACGGGCGGCTGCCCCAGATCATCCTGTCCACATCAACCCTTGCCGGTGAAGGCCACTCTACCCATGCAATCGCTTTGGCGCATGCATTGGGTCATGCTGGAAAGTCCGTGCTGTTGATCGGTGCGGACCCCGCTGATCAGACATTGCTGTCTGTTTTGTCTGTTAGACCGCACCTGAATATGCGCGATGTCTTGGCGGGTACCGCATCGGTCGCCGCGGCGGTAATCCGCGACAAGACCCTTTGTGCGGATGTCTTGCCCTCCACCCAAAAAGACGATCAGGCAGACGTCTTTCTGACCGATGCCTTTGCCGCCATGCTGGAGCGGTTGCGGCAGGCCTATGATCACATCATCATTAATGCCCCACCCGTGAACACGGCGCCCCATACCCTGCTTTTGGCACAAAAGGCAGATGCGGTGATCTATGCGGTGTCGCGGGCACGCACACCACTGACGCAAGTGAAACGCGGCCTGCGGGCCTTGGACGAGGCCGACGCGCCCGTCACCGGACTTGTCCTGTCGAATATCCATCCCCGCAAACTGCGGCAGATCGGGAACGGGCCGATTATCGGGGCACGCGGTCTACCGGTTCCGACATGACCGGACGCGGTGGCCACAACGCGGCGGCCACCTTCCCCTCATGGTCTAGCCAACACAGATGACATGTCGGTTGAAGAAGCGCATGACATCACCGTCACCAAACACCAAGCCGTGAGCGGTGTCGGGTGCGACATAGGCTTTGGCCACCCAATCGTCATTGCCGCCTTCCGTGCGCGCATCAAGGTTGGGTCGCAGGAACGCACCCAATTCACCCAAGTTCACCGCGCCAGAACCTGTGGCACCTGCCTGATGCCCATAGGTCAGGACTGCACCATTGACCTGCCCCGCCAAGCCCAAACGCGTTGTATCTGGGAAACTGACGTTCGGCGGGGTCTGCCCCGCGAAATCTGCTAGGGCAACAGGCGGTGCGCCCGTCCCTGTCACAGTCTCAATGACAACAGACTGGCTTTCGCCATCCCAACGGACCATTGGCAACATTCCGGGATAGAACCAAGTGACATCCAATTGCGGTCCAGTCCCTGTGACAGCCACACCATGCGTTACGGAACCGGGCGCTATGGTGCGGGCAAGGTGACAGGTCGCAACAGGGGTGCCTGCGGTTGTTTGCCAGCCTGTTTCTTCCGCGATCATGATCCGTCCCCCAACGCTCAGACCGATGCCGGTTGTTGCGGGTTCCCAGGCCAGCCCGTCCAGCAAGATGCTGCGCCCCAAAATCGGCTCGTGACCGTGTGTCTGTCCGCCCAGTTCGGTCATCGCACCATCGACGGTAAACCGGATCGCGTATTCACGCTCCGAACTGTAGTCGATTGCGACAAATTCGGGATAGGTCGGGCGATTGTCGGCGCGCCAGTCAAGATTGCCGTCCGATGCGATGCCTTCTGTGTGCGCGGGGCCGGATGATCCGCTGATACCATTGGCACGCGCGGCATAGAACGTCCCGCCAAACTGGACCTCGTCACCCATTTCGTAGGGCGTTTGCGCTGTCCAGAGAGGCGGCAAGATGTCGGGGTCCTGCAGCGATCCGGTAATCGCGACCGCCTCGATCATGATGACGCTCCCGCCCGGTGACGCGGCACCCCCCAGAGAGAGGTTGATTTCGTGCGGACCGGTCAGGCCACTTGCGACCTTGACCGAAAGGCGGCGCTGCAAGTCGGTCGGGGCATAGGTCGAAAACGCTTTAAACCCCAAACCGGCAGGGTCCGCGATTTCGTTGACAAGCTCTTGGGTGCCGTCGATTGCGACGCGGACATAGCCGCCGCCGGTGCGGCCGGTATAGTTGATCCATAGATCATAGGGCTGCTCCCGATCCACCGTAACAGACGCAGTTGCGCCGATAGAGGAGGTTGAAATAGCGCGATTGCCGGTATAGCTCCCCGACCGTCCGGAACCGGACGTCTGCTGCTTTGACCACGTCCCTGACAGCGTCATGCGACCCACCGGATAGACGTTGCGCAATGCGGCAATCAGGGTTTCACGCCAGGAAAAGCGGGTGCCTGCATCGTCATTGTCAAGGCGCAGGCGTGCGGCGTAATGAGGCCCAACTTCGGTCCAGACGGCCAAACCTCCGTTTGGTGCTTGGCCAAGGGCCACATGGGTGCCACCGCCATTTCGAAAATATGCGGCCAAAGGGTCTGTGGTTGGCACCCGCCCTCCGGTGCCGGCTGGCGAGATTTCGAACCCGATCATGGATCAATACCACGCGATCAGTTGGGCCGTTGTTCCGGCGGCAAGCACCCGCAGCGGGCGGATGGACAAGACCGCGCCCGTTGTCACCTCATAGCTGACCACTTCGCCATCGCTGCTTTGCAACACGGCGGCTCCGCCTGCATTGACGTAAAGCGCGCGCGGACGCACCGGTAAGTCAGTCAGGTCAGAGGGCACGACAGCATAGTGCGACACAGCGGGCGACGTCAGGTTCACATAGTCGGTATCAAAGGGATCAGGCATCAAACTCTCCAATTCTGATTGATGCACAATCCATAGAAGCGCGCGGTTACCAACCGCCTGCGACTGCGGACGGGGGCGCAGGCAACGGGGCAAAGCGGTTGGCGTGTTGGTAGCCCGGGGGTCCTGACCCTAGCTCCCCTTGCAGCCAAGCACGACGCAAAGGGTCCGCCAAGTGATCCAGAGATCGAACCGAAGACTTGCGTTGGCAATGTAATAGAGGTCTGCAGCAATCTTGCGGTGCAAATCCTCGATCCCGTCGACGTATCCCACTTCTGTCTGCGCATACCCGCTGATCCCCGGTAGGGCCTGATAGCGCAGGTGATAATCCGGCACCTCCTTGAGATAGACAACCGCATGGTCAAGGGCATCGGGGCGTGGCCCGATCAAACTCATCTCGCCGCGCAGGACGTTGATAATCTGTGGCAACTCGTCCAGACGCGACCGCCGCAAAAACCGGCCAAGAGCGGGAATACGATCCGTTTCCAGCCTGTCATAGGCACCGCGCTTCACGGGCGCCCTGACACACATTGTTCGCAGCTTGATGGCGGTAAACGGGCGACAGTCTTGCCCCATCCGGGACTGCTGGAAAATCAGTGGCCCTGCATTGAGGAATGGATTGACAAGGCACAGCACCGCCAGCACGACGACCAAAGGCAAGAGCAACACCAGCGATACGACCACATCAAAAAGGGCCTTGGTAAAATGCCGTCGGGTATGTTTCCAGGACCCATCCGTGCCAGCAACACACGCCACATCAAAGGGTAAATCAGCCATCTTCCAAACACCTTTCGCCAGCGCACCGGCAGGGAGGTTTGCCAGTCCATCATGGTTAAGAATGTTGAAAGATCTCGGTTAAGGAGTGATTAACTCTGATGCGTCCAAGCGCTGAAAAACACTATGAAATGGTCGAAAACCTACTTTTCATTGGCGCCACCGAACGTTTGGCAATGAGGCAAGCCCGCGAACCAGACGCCGCACACCCTGTCCTTGATGACGCCACGTCATGCGAAACAAGATCTACGTCTTTTGTTCAGCTGGGTGAATGAGACTGATAAAGCGGCGAGGAAGGCCTCTGTGCGGGCACAAAGTTCAGGGGTGGGCCGCCTGCAAGCATCTGGGATTTCAATGATCTTCGATTGCTTGCCGCGCCACAACTTAGGCTACTGCTTTTTACGTTGACGGCCTCTTGGCGCGTTGTATAGTCGTTCAATAGCTGGAGCTGCCAGCATCCCTGACATCATGATTTAGGCGCTGCCTGATGCCAAATAACCGGTGGGATATTCCCCGAATAGCCAGGCAATCAGTCTTGCCGGGGACGCCTATTTCAGTTGATGCCCCCTGTGACCAAGGAGACCGACCATAAGGTTAGTTGGTCATATCATGGCCGGGGACAGCCCCGGCACGACCCGCACGCTTGAAGCGCGGGTCTGGGGCAAAAGCGACGCCCGCCCCAAGGTCTACTTCCAAGCCGGTCTGCACGCAGACGAAATGCCGGGCGTGCTGGTTGCGGATCATCTGACAGAAATGCT
>CAYGMX010000026.1:0-13055 GCA_964351055.1 uncultured Loktanella sp.
CACCACAGGCCCCGGCCCCGCGCACCTATGCGCAGCCTGACCTGATCACGAACATCACTGACTTTTGGAGGTTCCCATGTCACTCGTTCTTCTTGCCATCTCGCTATCTGTCGCCCTTGGCGTTCTGGCCTTCCGTTTCGCGGTCTTCGCCCTTCCGGTCATGGCCGGTATTGCCGCTTTCATGCAGGTTCAGGATGGCGGTTCCGGGTTCGGGTTGGCCCTCGTTGCGGGTGTGGTTGGGGCGGTTGTTTCCCTAGGGCTGGTGATCGCCATTCTGGGATTTGCGCGGAACCCTTTCCTTCGCCTTGCAGCGCTCGGCCTGTTCGCTGTGCCTGCTGCGGTGGCGGGGTATGCGCTGGCTCATGGTATCGCAAAACACACACTCGATCCGGGCGTTATGCTGACGCTTCTGAGTGGGGCCTGTGGTGCCGTGGTCGCGATAGCGGCAATCATCAATCTGAACGCGCTTGGCGACGGAGTCCTCGAGCCGTGACGCAATCGGCATGGTCTGAGTTCGGCTTCGTTTGAGCACATTCCGGTCGACTTGGGCCGCGAGGCCTCGGGTGTGCCTCATTGGGGAACTTGATCGCGGCCCTAGGATACCTCGACGACGTCGCCCGCCATTCCCTCACAGCAGTCTGACAAAGGCGGATTTTCTCAAGCGCAAGCTTACTCCACGCACGGTTCTCGGTCTGCCTGGTGCGCGCAAGGCCGCGTGAATGCAGCTTCCCTTTCCCGCCGCTGAACAAACGTCCCGCCGAGGCTATGGCAGTCGACATGGTGCTGGTTGCCTTGAGCGTTTTGCCGTTCCTGCGGATTCTGTCCCGCTTCGGATTTGTGGCGGCCGTGCTGCGCGAGGTGGCGAGGATGATAAGAGGAGCCCGGGCGTCATTGCGCCTTGGGGATGTCCGACGTCAAACCTGCGTTCGGAAGCTGGTTCTGTGCCGCGTCTCCGGCGGTGCTTCTTCAAAAAGACCTGTCCCTCCTCCTGATTGATTCCCTAAGCCCGTCCGTCCGAGGCCAGCAACCCCGCGCGGCGGGACCCGTGTTGGCGCGTTCCGCGCCTGCCCGCACCACGTCCCGCCTTTGGGGGTCAAGCGGACGCCGATGACGTCCGTGCAGGCCTCGTCCATCGGTCTTTGACGGGCCTCATCGGAGGGACGGTCCCTTCGGATGAAGCAACGGAGACCACATCATGCAAAACATCGTCATCCTCGCTGGCAACATCGGCCAGACCCCAGAGACCCGCACCACCCAGAGCGGCACCTCGATCACCAACTTCACCCTCGCCACTTCCCGCCCGCGCTATGCCGAAGGTCGGGTCCTCCGCGACGAGAACGGCTTTCGCGTTCAGGACACGGAATGGCACCGCATCACCTGCTTCAACGGCCTCGGCAAGACGGTCCAGCAGTATTGCGAGAAAGGGATGAAGCTTCTCGTACGCGGCCGCATCCACTACACCAAGTGGACTGACGCCGCCGGGGTCGATCGCTACGGCTGCGAGATCATCGCCGAAACTGTCGACTTCCTCAATCGGGCGAAGGCGACCGAAGACGAAGACGAGACCTTCATCGACGACGAGGATGTCCAGTCCTGAAAAGGCAAGACCTCGTACCCGGCGGCGCAAGTCGCCGGGTTTCGCGTCTTTGGCCATTCTGTTGCGATCACTTTTGGTATCATTCGGCGAAAACCTGCCGCGCATCTGCACCGCTGCAGCACCGATTCCGGATTTGGCGCAGCCTCTGAGAGATTGGCGCGCAACCCCGTCATCGCGCTGATGATCACTGGCAAGCCACCGGAAAAGCGACTAAAATAGTCGTAGTTCTGGCGTGAGTGGCTGGCCGGATGGGAGGTGATCATGCATGATCACACCCCGACAATCACGGGCTGCACGCGCTTTGCTGGGATGGACGCAGGAGACGCTCGCAGATGAGGCCCGGGTATCATTGACCGCTCTCAAGAGGCTCGAGTCCGAAAGTGGACTTCGGGTCCACGAAGGAACGTGCGATCAGGTGCGCCGGGCGTTCGAAACCGCTGGAATCGTTCTCTTGAGTTCACCTCAGGGCGACGGCGTTTTGCTCACGTCCAAACAAGTAGAAAAGGGTAAGTCGCCTTAAAGAGTTGAGAAGGACCCCGATTAGGGTCTGTACAAAACGACAACTATGGGAGGAGGGTCCTTTCTGCGATCCTGCACGTACATGGCACAGACCGACACGACATTCCTCGACGCGCCACCGGCAAGCGAGACACTTACCGAATACGACCACGCGCATATGGTCCTATACCTCCGCCTATTCGACGCCGCAGAGGAAGGCGCTGACTGGCGCGAGGTGGTCGAAATCCTGTTTGGCCTTGATCCGGTGAAGGCACCCGAGCGCAGCCGAAGCGTCTATGATAGTCACCTTGCGCGGGCACGCTGGATGACCGAACACGGGTATCGTGAGCTCCTCCAGGGAGGCGGCGAAAGCCCAAGCGGCTGACTCACGCCGAAACCTGCCGAAGTGAACGGGGCCAGACTCCCGAAAATCAATCAATACGTGTAAAATCCTGAAGCTTGAGAGATGCTTTTGAACAGGATTTGTCATGCCATCGGACCAGTCCGGCTGGCGTTCCACGGCAGAGTACGACTACGTCGAACACCTGAGTGCGTCCGATCTGGCCTGGGAATGGCTGCGCCGAAACAAGCGCTATTCAAAGGACTACGCGAGCTTGTCGAAGGCCGCAACGGACAACGCGTCCCTAAAAACGGCGTTTCTCGACAAATGGAGGTTGCGATTTCGCGGTCGATCCATCCCTGCCAGCACCAAAGGCCCGCATCTTCTGGGATCCTGGGATCGATCCGGCGGTGATACTCGTGCAGCAGGAACCCACAGCACTGGAGGACGCGACCCCACCGACGCCGTTGCCCAGCAGGATCACTATTCCCGACCGAGACGGCCTCCATCATCTCGTTGATGTCGGTGGCAAACGGCGCCTCCAAATACTCCAGTCGGATGATGACGCCACTGCATTGGTCGCGATCGTGCCACTAGGTCATGACGGGTTCGCCCGGCTGGATGCTGTCTATCGACTTCTTGCCATGATCCATGGACGGGCTGTTCCTGCCGACAAACGCCTGACGCGCCAGAAGCGCCAGCGCGCCAAACGCATGCTGCAGGCCCATGATGGACGGCTTGCCGGGGCGTCCCAGCGTGACATTGCAGAATTGATCTTCAAGATGCCGGCGATCAGCCGAGACGAGTGGCAAAGTGCCTCGCAGCGTTTCGCCGTCATGGCGCTGCTGCGTGACGCGCGGAAGATGGTCAATGGCGGATATCTTAAACTGCTGCGGCCGAGAGAACATGGGTGATGCCCCGGTCAGCGGCACCCGCAGAGATCAGACCCCGCAGCGCCAACTGGTCAGGCCGTGCAATTGCGTTGACTTAGTCAGCCCAGGGCGCACTTTAACCGCGAGCTTGGGGCTGCGCCCTCGAACAATAAAGTGCCAAGCGAATTCGGCGTAGCAACTATTCGATCTCCGAGAGGACACGTTCCAAGCGCAGCGCCAAATCATCCCCGACCAGCGATGTTGGTAAGGGTAGTCGAAACAACTGCCGTTGAGCGTTCATTACGAGCAAC
Source organism: uncultured Loktanella sp. (assembly GCA_964351055.1). GTDB lineage: Bacteria > Pseudomonadota > Alphaproteobacteria > Rhodobacterales > Rhodobacteraceae > Yoonia. The sequence continues at coordinate 3,619 of CAYGMX010000026.1, forward strand.
GCCTCATCCCCTTCCACGAACTCTGCCGTCCGGGCCATCGAAATGGGCCAAGTGCCAACACGTGTGCATGTCTCGCGATCGTGCATGTGAACAGCCAGTTGCTCGACGACAACAACGAAGCGACCGTTTGATGACACGGCGACGGTCTCCGTACTCGGGCCGGCCGCGTATCCGGTGCAATCCCACGAACGGGATGTAGGGTCTGATCTGATAACCTGAGGGGTTGTTAGGAGATCGTTCGGGACGTCGTTTGCGATAGTGATGCCATCTGGATCAAGGCGAAGCGACCGGTGCCTCAAGAAGACTCCGCCTGGCATCGTCCGCGGATAGCTAAACAGGTCCAGATTGGCGGTGGCTATTGAGATGCCTAGCCTGGTCAAGTGCGACAAGTCCCGGTGAGCAGGATGCGGATCGTCCGAACCCAAGAACGCCTGCGCGAATGGCGCAAAGTTCCGACCAAGTAAAACGGTCGATAACGTCTCCTGAATCTGCCAATCATACAAATAGGCGCAATACATGTCGTCCGAATGGTAACGTTCTCGAGTGATCCGCAGTAGCCACGGCGTTTGGTCAACAAATGCTGTGTTCACGTCTTCGGCAGCGAATCTGCCGCAAAGATGCTCCCCTTCCGCGGCCACGATCCTCACGGCCTGTGGGTCTGAGCAATTGGTGGAGTTGGAGATTTCCGAAACAAAAAGACTTCCGTCGTCGGACATCAAGGCCAGACGCGTTCCTTCAGGCGAGAACCGCATGGAAACGAAATCCTGCGAACCATGTGGCAGGTCACAAAGAACCTCGTCGTTGATAAAATCGAAAAAGGCCACGCCGTTTGCTGTTCGCGCAGCCAACGCGCCTCCAGACGGATGCAGATCAAATGAGTGATCGACCTTTCCAGTGGTTCCGGTGTCGTAGGATGCGAATGGATAGCCAACACCTTCGCGCAGATTTGGATCGAATACATGTACACCGCTTGATGCGCCGACCGCGAACAAGTCGAGACCGTCCCTAGAGACGATTTCCGAAACGGCTGCCAACTGGCGGTCGGTCGGGAAGGGTTCGAGGGTTCCCTGATCAAAATCCCATATCAGAAGCTCACCGGCGAAACCTCCGAAGATCGCTGCTTGTCTGTTGGAGAGAACCTCCACCGCGAAAGAGGCATTCTTTGGCAACCTTACTTCAGCTTCCAACGCACCGGTCGAAACGATCCAAAGCCGTCCCAGATACGACGCATTGCGTGGACCTTCAGTCACATCGGTTTCAGTGGTCACCAATATGGTCCCGCTTGGGTCGATATCCGCGTCCTTGACATGGAACCGCATTTCTTCAGACGCGCCCGTGCCCAATCCATTAAAGACAGAAATACCCGCCGATATCGCCAGCGGATCATAGACTTGCACCATGTCGCTTTCATTGGGCAGCGAGTCCCGCGCCCTCGATAATGCTTCGGGCATGTTTCCCAAATTGTTCAGCCCAAGGGCGGCAACCGCCGAAGCCTGCGAGTTGCTTTTCACGGCCGCGATTAACTGATGATATGCCGTGTTCGCGAGCCATGATGTGGCGATCAGCAACGCAAAAAGTGCGACCGCCACGGCGGACACAATGCGCAAGCGCCGTTTCGCGATGCGTGCACCCGAGAACGACGCCTTCAATTTGTGAATCACTTCTTCGCTGGGAACCAGCACCCGACCCTCAAGCAGCGCGCCGTCATCCGAAAGTCTGAGGACCGGGTCGATGAAACTTCCATCGCGCTGGATTTGCCGTTGGCTGTGGAGCAAGCCACTCAGCTTGTTCTCTACGGGGTTGGACATCGCCGCAGACACCGCCTGATCGATGTCGATAATCAAAGGAGCCTTGCCAGTTCTGAGGAATTGATCGGCCTCGTTCCTCACCCATGGAGACTTGGAGAGTGCATCTGGTGTCGCGACGATGACCAGATGCCGAGAGTTTCGCACTCTTACTTTTGTTAGAAAGTCCAGATTGTCTCCGACATGATAATCTTCGGCGTCGAAGTGGACAGAGAAGTCTACTCTCAGGGCGTCATTAAGCGCGGCGGCGTAGTCCTTCCCGTCGGACCAGCTGTACGAGAGGAAGAAGTCGTATCCGAAAAGCGCGTCTGTCGCCTTGAGGGGAAAGCGCCAGATCTCGCGCAGGACTGATGAAAGTCTGTTCATGAGTCTAAATCCAGATTTTGGCACTTGACAACATACTACAAGAAAAATCCTCTCTAGGTCCATCCAGCGAATTCTTTCAATTCTCGTCGGTCGGACGTTCGTCTACGAGAAAGCTTCCCAATTGGAACTGAGTGCCCGGGCCGGAGCTACGGGCCATGGTTAGCTGGTACAATAAATTCAAACGCCGAGAGAGTCGTGATGACTTATTATGATCGCCTAGAGTATCGGTGAAGAAGAAATGGCGATGCCAACTCGATACCGGAACAAGAAGAGTAGCTTACGCAGCAGTCGGCCAACCGGCTCCGATGTAGCGGCATATGCGCGGCGCCACACTCATACGGCGATAAATTAATGTGGTTCAGATGTATTCAGCGAAGCCAAGAATAAGTTACGCTGTAAATGACGGGAGAATCGAACTGTGGGAGGATTTTCGTGAGGCGTACGTTGAACAGACAAATTCGTATTCGAGTGACACCATCTATGCTTGGAGCACGGACGGTATGATCTCTTTTGTCGATCGATGAAACATGCATCCGACATGCGGCCGATCCTGACCATTTACGTAGTATGGCATCCTGACTTCGAAGAGGGGCCGAAAATCGCCGAGTCGATTCGCAGCCACTTTCGCGAAGGTTCCCACGCTGCCGGATGGACCAGCGTACTCTTCAGGAGCACGCCTCCAAATGGTGCCACTCTGCCAATCCCAATTTCGTTCGACGACGCCGGTGCGACGGCCGTAATCGTGCTCCATGACGGCGTTATGGCCTCAGATAACAACTGGAAACGCTACATCAAACAGCTTTCTGATGAAGTAGCAGGGGAGGGCTTTCACTGTGCGATTTTCCCGGTCTCCATCGAAATGCAGAACCTCGAGTTGAGAGATCAGGCAATCCGATGGGACCTCTGGGAGGGTGACAAGGCGGAACGCCGCTCCCGTTTACTTCGGGAAGTCACGCTGGAATTGTGTCGGATGCTTCGCCACCGTTTGAAAGCGCTCGAGAACCCTGAGAGCGATCCCGATGACATTGCGGTCATGCTCAAGAAGGTTCGCGTCTTCCTCAGCCATTCGAAACATGATCAACATGGCGCAGCCATTGCGCAGCGGGTACGCGACGCTCTCCACGCTTCCCGCGGGTTGGCAAGCTTCTTCGACGTCAATGACATCCCTGCGGGCCTTCATTTCGATCGTGTCCTCTTGACTGAGATTCGTCGGAGCGCGGTTCTCGCAATCCTTACGGACGCATACTCGTCTCGGGAATGGTGTCGACGGGAGGTGCTAGAAGCCAAACGTCATCAGGTTCCTATGGTCGTGGCTGACTGTCTGGACGAACACGATCCTCGATCATTCCCCTACATGGGAAATGTTCCAATGCTCCGTATGTCGCACGATGCCAGCCATAGGATCAACATAGTTATCGGTCGGCTTATTGACGAAGTGCTTTGGCAGTTCGTCTGGAAGTGCCGTGTCGTGGAAGTCGGTGCAGATCCCGAAACGATCTACTTACCACGAGCACCGGAACTGGCCAGTCTTCCGCCGGCAAGGGACTCGGACGAATTGATTAAGGTCGTCTATCCAGACCCCCCACTCTGTGCACACGAAGAAAAGCTGATCGAGTCTGTCGCGCCGCATGTAGATATTATAAACTTCGGGACATGGCTTGCGGGGCGGACAACATGAAGTTTGGCAACCAGCTCGTGCACCTTTCGGTATCGGATTCCCCCGATCTCGCAGTGATGGGATTGAGCGAACGCCATTTGCATAACGCGATGGAAGTACTTGCCCGACTAATTCTATCTCATGGGCTCCGCATCGGCTACGGAGGAGACTTCCGTGAAGGCGGCTTTACGGAACTGCTCGCGGAAGAGGTTCTTGCGCGTGGTCGTGAGGCTGAAGCTGATGCAGCGGCTCCTGTTCGAATCTATCTTTCGGGGATGAAGCTACGAACTACCGACCCCAAGGAACTAGCGACCCGGCGGAAGGACTTCGCTGGGTTGATCGAATTTGTTCACCTAGACGACAACGGCGAAGAAGTCGCTCCAGGAACAATACCGAAAGGCGACGACGCAGCTAGATCCTTAACCGCTATGCGCGCCCGCATGACCCGTGACGGACACGCGAGGATCGCGGCCGGCGGGGCCGTCGAGAACTATGGCGGTGTAGTGCCCGGCGTGGCAGAGGAAGCACTTATGATGCTGGAGGCGCACCGGCCGTTATATGTGATTGGTGCCTATGGCGGCTGCGCCGGAGACATATCGGCCTCGCTCGGCCTTGCAGAGCACGTGCCGGGTACGAAGCGTGAATGGCCAGGCTTCTATCGTTTCGAAGAGCTTAGGAGCAGATATTTTGAGAACGGTCTTGATCCAAATCAGTCTGTCAGACTGGCACGTACACCGCACATCGAAGAGGCATCGAATCTCATCTTGCGGGGGCTGAGACAGCGATTTGGAATTGATGATTCGAGGTAGGGGGTAGATATGTTTCGAATTCTGAGTCTCGACGGTGGCGGTATAATGGGCGCGTTCTCTGCTTCGGTTCTTGCAACGCTGGAGAACGAGACGGGTCGCAACGTAAAAGACCACTTTGACCTCATCACTGGCACATCGACGGGCGGCATTCTTGCACTTGGGCTAGGACTTGGGTTCACAGCTTCAGAGCTCCTCGACTTTTATCAAACACGTGGACCCGAAATTTTCCCTGCTACAAGTCGATTCGACCGGGCGCGTGCGTCGCTCCGTCAACTGTTTGGCCCTAAATTAGCGCAGACGCCACTTCGGGCAGCACTCACCGAAATTCTCGGTGAACGCTCGTTTGGCGACGCCAAAGTGCGGCTAGTCATACCAACATATGACGCCGTCGGTGGACGAATTTACCTTTTCAAAACAGCGCATCATCCGCGCTTCGTGAATGATCTCAAAATCCCAGCAGTCGAGATCGCTCTCGCCACCTCCGCAGCACCGACATTTTTTGAAGCCGCCCGACCAAAATCATTGGTTGGCGCACAGTATGTCGATGGCGGTGTATGGGCAAATTCACCAACCCTGGTTGGACTAGTTGAGGCCATGGCCTTTCTCGGCAAAGAGCCAAGGGACATCGACGTGATGAGCATCGGGACAACTTCCACCGCCTTTAATATTGCCCAACATACCCGATCGGGGGCCTTTCAGTGGAATGTCGGGCTTATCGATCTGCTCATGAACGGTCAGTCAGAATCCGCTCTAGCTATGTCCGATCTACTGCTCGACGGTAGATTGCTCCGGATCGATCACTTGGTACGTGAGGGAGAATTCGCGATGGACGATGGGCGCACTCAAAGCATTGAGAAACTAGTTGCGTTGGGACGCAACAAAGCACAGATGAAAGTAGTACGCGATGCAGTGCTCGAACGGTTTCTGAACGGCGTGCCTAGTGCTCCGTTCAAGCCTTTTGAAAATTAGTCCCATTTAGGCCAGTCGATCAACAGTGTTTGGCGTCAATAAACGAGTTCTATGTGGGAACCATCTGTATCGGTAAACCTGTACTGGCAGTAGCTTTCCTGAAGGACGGTCATTGTCAGTCATTATGTTGACCGGTGTTGTTTCGATTTCTCCTAAGATCGACCAACAATTGAATTTTTAAGATTTTTCCGCCTGAGAACTAACATCCGTCCTTGTTCTTTCCCTCTGTAGACCCGCTGAAGAATAAAAGGTGAACACGGGGCTTGATTTTACGAGCCGGCATCATGATATTGAGTCGAAATCTTTGAGGAACTGCGGTTACCGCCCCTAGGGAGAAGAGCTTTGGTCCAACGCAAACATGTTTTTATCAGTCACCATCATCGGGACGATAATCAAGTCGATCGGCTTACTTCATTAATGAAGCGCAATGGCCATGACGTTCGAAACAGCTCGATCCGCGCCAAGCCTGCAAACCAACGGAGATTGGATAAGGGTCTGGTGAAGGATACGACTATTAAGCGTTTATTGCGGATGAAAATGCGGTGGGCATCGACAGTAATCGTTTTAGTCGGCTCAAGAACACATAGCCGGCCCTGGGTGGATTGGGAGATCAAAAAAGCTAATGAAATGGGTAAGCGTATTGTAGGTGTCTATGAACGTGGCGGTTCTGACGCCAAAATACCAAAAGCACTCGAAGACTATGGCAGCGCACTCGTGAATTGGAATTCTCAGAGTATTGTGGACGCGGTTGAGGGCAAGAATAATAGTTTCGAGGCTCCGGGCGGCGGCGAGCGCGTCCCAGTACATGAGCCTAGCACTTCTAGCTGTTGAGCTGATTGACTTCCATGCACGTCCCTCACCCTCGTTTGTACATGTATGTCGTCGCCCGCGACTTTGGATTTGCGCCAAATCCGTTTCATGGAGCTTGCACGCTAGCCTGTTGCAAGCCTGCAATTAGATCAACTGCCCAATCCGGTGATTGGATTGTTGGCATGGGGGGAAGCAAACTTAAAGCCGTGGGAAAGTGTGTGTTTGCGATGCAAGTAACACACGCAATGAGTTTCAACGAGTATTGGGAAGATCCGGAGTTTCGAGCCAAGCGACCAGTTCGCAATGGCAGCCGAAAGATGATGGTTGGTGATAATATTTACTCTCGAGCCGGAGAAGATGACGATTGGGACCAGCTTAACTCTCATCATAGCCAGCCTGATGGTCGACCAGATGCGTCCAACATAGCACGTGATACGAGCACTAACCGGGTACTTATCTCGAGGCACTTCATATATTTTGGCGCGAGTGCGCCTGACGTTCCAGTCGCAATTTTGGATGACCTTAATTACGAAAATCGGATCGGCCATCGAGTATATTCGCTTAGCGAGGCCGGTGCCCTTCTTACTTGGCTGGCGGCTGAATGCGAGAGTGACTTTAGCCGCGTTTTGGGTGACCCATTCCAATTCAGGTTGAGCGGCGCGCGTTATTCAGCTGGCAATAATCGTGTTGAGAACCTGACGGTAATCCCTCCCGGTCTCATTGAAATAAATTAGCCGCGGGTTTTGGGCCTTAGTATGGATAGATATTATCTCCTGAAATTCTGCTGAAGCCAGTCAGTAAAAGTAGCCATGTTGCCGATCACTTGTGAGAGAGCAGGTCAAGGCGTCTGCAAATGATCATAGAGAGAAAGCTGTTCAGGGCAGCTGGACGATTTGCAGACTTCTTCGTCTAACCCATATGCATTCTCAACTTCGGAAATGAATTGCGTCTGTCCGCCATAGCTAGGGTGGCGGAACGAAACGGTCTCAATGCCCATTTTCTCCAAGCCACGACGTGCATCCCCTCCGATGGTGTAGACGTGCTCTGGACAAAGTATTTCGATTAGGCTGTTAAGAACCCACTCGGTCGCATGATGTTCGGATCTTGTGTGACATCTGTTCGTCATAGGCTCATTTGGATCGTGCGGGTGAAACGGAAAAACGTTCCACAAAAAAACCGGCTCACCAATTCGGGTCAACATCCGCCAGATAACGGTAGCTGTTCGCTCTGCTATCGCTGGCCCTCGCGTTGCTCTTTCGAATTCAATTCCTCCGAGGAGCCTAGCATGGTCCGAAAGGTGCGCTTCGTCAGTCAATGCCAAGCCGGTTCGCCTTCCACCACGATAGCCTAGGTCGCGAGCGATCCAAAGGGTTCTCACGTTTAGTTCGAGCGCTGCATTTAGCGCATTGCTTAAATTTCTTCGGCGTAAATAATCTGCATTTGGGAGATCATGGTCGGCGCATACATCGGTATAGGGATTGAAGATATTGGGCATATCCATCGCCGCAAGATCATCAATAAATCGGTCTACTTGGCGCATTCTAACTTCTCATATTCAAGTAGATGATTGTCGAGGTCGACAATCAACCGACCGCCACGGTTTTCCTTGACCTGGCGAAACGCCGAATATCCTTGCAAGATGGCCTCCTCCCAGCACCACAGGGGACAGTCTTCAGCCTCATACCCCTGAACGAACTCCCTGACGTTTTTGAGCATGCTGTAGTCAAGTACGCACAAGTTTTCAAAGTACTCTAGACGTTGTGCATGGTTGAAAATCCAGGTTGCAATTCCTTCTTCGATCAAAACAGCCCGCGCGCCGTCTTGTGTCTCATCAACCAATGGGTCGCTCTTTCTCTTTCGCTTCAAAAGGCGACGTAAGGTTGGTGACCATCCCATGACAGCCGCATGCGCCATGTGGAAAACGTCATGAAACCTATAGTCATCGTCGTCTTGGCGATTGTCTGTAAGGACGTCACCAATAGCATTCCCGTCCTTAGTAAGGCGAGACACTAACAAGTCGCCCTCGAGAACTTCAGCAATCTCGAACACCATAACACTTTCGAAGCGCTCCTGCTCTGGAAAACCAGCGTCAAATCGGGGCGGATAAACCCTTTGATCGGGCCACCGATCCTCTATCTTTGTCAGGTTGCCCTCGGCTGCGTCTTCTAACATAATTCCCGCATCGCTGGCCGCTTCAAGCAACGCTCTGAGAACGGAGAGTAGGCGTCCTTCAAGGGCTGGCCTGTTCTTTGCAAATCTGCCTGCATCAAAATCGACCATCATCAGGCCAACTTCAGCCGATAGTCTGATTAATGTACGCTCAAATCGCGGGGTGGGCTGGGAAATCCAGCTTATTTGGGCTTCCGGCTCTTGGAGGTTTGCAAATGCGATGGACTTGCTATCGACGTATGTCGTTCTGGCAGAACCAGGTACTATTTGGATCGCCAAATCAGCTAGTGCAATGTCAGATCGAGTGGCCACTGCAGCAAGATACCAGAGAACGTCACCAAATTCTTCAAGAACGGTACGCTCATAGCCCAAGTATGCGACTGGGTCGCGTTGCTTCTTCTTGGCTTCACTCAGCAAGCTTCCAACCTCTCCAAACAAGCCGAGAAGCGGCAGGCTCAGATCGCCCTCTCGATCGCCCAGCTGGTCAGTTCTGCCCGCAAGCTGTTGATATTCAATGATAGCTAACATTTTCTATACGTAACCTGTTCGAAAATCTGGGTTGGCAGATTTTCATGGGAGATAGTCTAGTAACGAGTGTTGAACAGGCCCTAACAGAAATCAATCACACAACCGACGACCGGATATTTCCATGGAGTTTTTGAGCAGCAAAACACTTAAAAACAGGGCTCATGACCTGATCGTTGGGTTGCCGGACAAACTGGTCGCAGACTGTAATTCACTACGCCTGCGTGTCGGTGAAGAGGTTTTCATCACGCCTCAACTAAAAGACGCTATCAATGTTATCAATGTTATCAATGTTATCAATGTTATCAATGTTATCAATGTTATCAA
>CAYGMX010000026.1:13155-14591 GCA_964351055.1 uncultured Loktanella sp.
ATGTTATCAATGTTATCAATGTTATCAATGTTATCAATGTTATCAATGTTATCAAGAGAAGGCTCACCAGTGGAGAAGGGTAAGGTTGCCTTATTGGATGCGATAGTCAGGCGCCGCAGGGCATCTAAGCGCTTTATCCGGTCGATCCACGATACCTTTTAATCTCGTATGCGAAGGTCTGCTTTCAATTGAGTCCACTCATTTCGTGCGATTGCAGCACATGGCTGCTTTCCGCCCTTCGCGTCGGATTTGTCGTTTCTGCAGGATCGAATCATAACAACTTGAAGAAGGTCGCCACCATTCCTGTGACCTGACAACTTTCGTCCAACGCCGTAATTCATCGCGTCGGCCAAGGCACCGACCACACCTTGTGGTGTGCGATTTCCACACCCCGATCTTCGCACTCCATCCCACCGCACGCACTTCGCCATCGTGGCCCCAATCAGCCGCCGTTGTCCGGCGGCCTAACGGACCCACGGAGGCCTTCTATGCGACCCGATCACTCCCCCCTTCCGCCGCGCTATCTTCGCACGAAGGAGGCCGCGCAGTTCCTAAGTCTGTCAGCCCGGACCCTCGAGAAACACCGCACCTACGGCACTGGCCCCTCCTATCACAAGCTCGGTGGTCGCGTTGTCTATTCAATCGAGGAACTGGAGGCTTGGGTGAAACTCGGCTCCGTCACCTCGACCACCGACCCACGCGGTGGTCAGGTCTTGCCCGCCAAGCGCCATGTGTTCACCGCGACCCTGCCCGCGGGCCGGGCTTTTCGCTGAACCGGTCGAGGCGCGCCCGATGTCAAAAACCCCTACCGAACGCGGTCAGCTCGATCTTTTCCATGCGTTGCCTGGTGAATTCGCTCCGCGTGACGCGCAGGACCTCATGGCCTATCCGTTCTTTTCGCTCGCAAAGAGCCGTCGCATCCGGCCCATCGAATTTGCCGCGGGAGGCGTTGATATCCGTGTCGAGGCTGTGCCTGACCACGGTATGGCCACGATCTGGGATGCCGATGTTCTGATCTGGGCCGCAAGCCAGATCGTTGAAGCCCGCGATTCCGGACTGCGTACCTCCCGGCTGATGGCGGCAACTCCTTACCAGATACTCACCTTCATCGGCCGCGGCACATCCGCCCGAGATTACCACCGGTTGAAGGCCGCGCTCGACCGGCTGCAATCCACAACGGTTTGCACATCGGTCCGGCAGTCGTCTGAGGGCCGTCGGCACCGCTTTTCTTGGATCAACGAATGGCAGGAGCGTATAGATGCAATCGGACGCCCCGACGGCATCGAGCTCATTGTGCCTGATTGGTTCTACCAGGCGGTGCTCGATGAATCGCTGATCCTCACTATCGATCGGTCATATTTCGAGCTGACCGGGGGGCTGGATCGCTGGCTCTATCGTCTCGTTCGCAAACATGGTGGTCGTCAGCGTGCCGGTTG
>CAYGMX010000026.1:14601-15893 GCA_964351055.1 uncultured Loktanella sp.
GGTTGGCGGTTCGAATTCCGCCATCTGCACCTCAAATCCGGCAGCCTCTCGCCCTTCAAGCGCTTCGCCTTCGAGTTGCGCGAGATCATCCGTCGCCAGCCTTTGCCGGGCTTGTCTTAGCCCCCTAAAACTGTGCCAAAGTTGGTTTGGTTTTGGAGATGGGATTGATGGCGCGGAAACGGTATTCGGATGAAGATGTTCTTCGGCTTTTGCGTGAGATTGAGCTGAGCCTGTCATCTGGCTCAGATGTCGCAACGGCTTGCAGAACTGCAGGTGTCAGTGATGCGACCTATTACACATGGCGCAAACGGTTTGGTGGCATGGGGCGATCCGAGATGGCCAATCTGAAGGCACTGCAGAAAGAGAATGATCGGCTCAAGAAGATCGTGGCGGAGCTTGAGCTTGACAAGCTGATCCTCAAAGAGAGCCTTGATTATTTAAAGCCGAAGGCCTGACGACAGACCAGCTTCGTCAGGCCGTGGTGCACAGTCGACAAAAGCTGGCAACCTCCGAACGGCGCACATGTCGGGTTCTGGGCGTGGCTCGAAGCACGTTGCAATACAAGGCGATTTCGACGGCCGATGAGGTGTTGCGCTTGGCAATGATCCGATTGGCTAAGCAATATGGCCGCTACGGCTATCGTAAGGTTGCGGAACTACTGCGCGTCGAAGGCTGGCCTGTCAATCACAAGAAGATTGAGCGCCTGTGGCGCGAAGAAGGCTTGCAACTGCCAAAGCGGCACAAGAAACACAGGCGGCTGTACCACAAGGACAGCTCAATCATCCGGCTGCGGCCGCAACATCCCAATCACATCTGGAGCGTTGACTTTGTGCACGACAAACTGAGCAATGGGCGGCCCTACAAGATGCTTACGGTGCTGGATGAATACACCCGTGAGGGGCTGTGTGTCGCGGTCAAACCAAAGATGAACAGCGCAGACGTGCTGGATGTGCTCTACCCACTGCTTTTGCGGCGCGGGAAGCCCGAATACATTCGTTCGGACAACGGCTCAGAGTTCATCGCAACAGCACTACAGGACTGGCTGAGAAAGGTTGGGATCAAGCCGATCCAGATCTATCCAGGGTCACCCTGGGAGAATGGGTACAATGAACGCTTCAACGGCACACTGCGCCAAGAAGTTCTCAACGCCGAATGGTTCCACACCACAAAACAGGCACAGATCGTCATCAATACCTGGCTCAGACAATACAATCGTGTCCGACCTCATCACGCACTAAACATGCGACCACCAGTGCCAGAAACCCTGCTCAAAAGTGGCCCGTAGAAATGGG
>CAYGMX010000027.1:0-5961 GCA_964351055.1 uncultured Loktanella sp.
GGATCGACCTTTAGGTCCAGTGTACGCTTTCCGCACCGGGCAAGGCATAACGGGCACGGAGCGGTTGATCATAACCGATGCCCGCGCTGTCGCAAAAGGCGATGATCCATTCGTCGTCCATCGTGATGAATTCCAGAACCGCCGCTTGAAAGGCCGGATCGGTCGCACGCTGGCGCAGGTCATCAACAGTACCGCCAGTCGTGCCCAGAAAGGTCGGGCATAAATCATCATTGCCAGCCAGCCACGCCAACCCTTGCAGCGCGATCACTTCGGCCTGTTCCTTTTGCATTCCGCCTCCTGCCGCCGGTGGAAACCGTTTCTTAACCAATAATGCAGATTTTATTTCCTACACGGCAGGCGATGCCCATGGAAGGATAATCACGATGCCCGCGCGAATTCTTATTGTCGATAGTGTCGCGACAAACCGGATTGTGTTGAAGGTCAAAATGATGGCCGCCCATTTCCTTGTCGATGCCTGCGCCAGCCAGACCGAAGCCGCGCAGGCGATGGCGGCGCATCGCCCCGACCTTGTTCTTATCAACATGTCGCAATGCACGACGGATCAGGGGGCCTTTTACAAGTCCCTGCGCGCAATGGCGGACGCCGGCTCTTTCGCGATTGTTGCAATCGGCGTTGCGGACACCTCGCAGGCACGGTTTGCCGCACTTGATGCCGGTGCGGACGATGTGATGTCGCATCCGATCAGCGATGCGCTTTTGCTGGCGCGTATCCGCAGCCTGCTGCGCGTGCGCAGCATCGATCAGGAACTGGTCTTGCGAGACACGACAAGCCGCGCACTGGGCTTTGAGGAAAAGGCGCACCCCTTCGAAAGCGCCATGCGCATCGCCCTCATTACGGCCTGCGCCGATGAAAGGGCCCACCTGTCAGCGATTTTCCGCGCGGCGATGCAACACGATATCCAGTCGCTTGATATGGCAGAGGTTCTCGATGCAGTTGACCTGCCGCATGCGCCTGATCTTTTTGTGCTTGATGCGACAGAGGCCGAGATGCACGGGAATTCCCACTTCAATCTTGTCTCCGACCTGCGCGCGAGATCGGAGACACGCCTTGCCAAGCAACTTGTCATCGTGGGGGCGGATGCACCGCTTATCGCGGCCATGTTCCTTGATCTTGGGGCAGACGATGTTGTGACGTCAGACACCGATACCCGTGAGATGTTGCTGCGGGCCAAGGTCCTGATCCAGCGCAAGCAGCAGAGCGACCGGCTGCGCGATACACTGCGCGACGGGCTGCATGCGGCTGTTACCGACCCGCTCACCGGCCTTTACAACCGGCGCTATGTCATTCCGCATCTCACGCGCATGGCTATGGACGCAGGCAAATCCGGACGGCCCTTTGCGGTGATGATGATCGATATCGATCACTTCAAGTCCGTCAACGACACTTATGGCCATGCCGCCGGTGACCACGTCTTGACGCAAATGGCAGACCGGCTCCGCGAAAATTTGCGCGCTGTCGATCTGGTCGCGCGCATGGGCGGCGAGGAATTCCTGATTGCCATGCCACACACGAGCGCCGGGCATGCAAAGCTGGCAGCCGACCGTCTGCGCCGTTTGGTGAATACGACCCCCTTCGATCTTCGCTCTGGCGGGCGCGGCCTGAAAGTGACCGTATCGGTGGGTGTCGCCGTCAGCGGTGACCCCAATCAGGCAATCGAGGGTATGGAAATAATCTGCGATCTGGCCGATCAGGCGCTCTATGCGGCAAAATCGGCGGGGCGCGATCAGGTCGCGATGAGCAAGTCAGCCGCCTGATGTGCGGGCCCGTTCTGGGCGCGCGCGCGCCAACTCTTCGCGCAACTGTTCGGCAAAGGCGGCGCGGCGTTCAGGGGTCATCTGGGTGACCGTGTCAACAAAGGCATCCTGCGCCTTGGTTTGCACTGCTGACACCCGCGCAGACTGTTCGGCCATCAGACCCCGCAAGACCGCCGCGTCAAAGGGCTCGGCCTGCAGCGCATCAACCATTGCCGCCACGCGGCCACGCAGATCGAAGCGACGCAATTCACCGTCACGGCGCAAGGCACGTCCAATGTCGCGCCGTTCCTCCTGCGTCAGTGCGCGGGTGACCGGGCCCAGCCCGAGTTCAAAGCTGCGCGGCGGGCCATCGCCAAAGCGCCCTGAAATCACTGACCCCGCGACCACACCAACGACCGCAAGGTTCATGGCCAACGACAGCACCAGCACAATGCGCCAAAGGCGGACCGGTTTCGCGCGCTGCGGCTCTTGATCAGCCATCGACAAATTCCTCCGCGCCAAGCGCAAGACCTGTCGGGACCAGTTCCAAGCTCACCTGCTCACCGATCAAGGTTGCGGTGATGTCCTGAAAAGAGGACGGCGGTGCAACCCCGACCCAGATGCCCGCGACTGTTGCAACGGCAAGACCGCCGAAGGACGGCCACCCGCCGATCGCCTCCATCATCCGCCCCCAAAGGCCATGCTGCCGTGTAAGGGCCGGGACAGCACGCGGCTGCGCAGCGGCCGCATCTGCAAGCACGCGCGCCATCAGCGCATCGCTGGGCACGACCGGAATGTCACGCATTTGCGCGAACAGATCGTCCAGATCATCGCTTTTCGGGTCAGTCATCGTCATACCCCAGTTCTTCCTTCCGTCCGGCCATCAGATCGGCCAAGGCCCGTTTGCCGCGTGCTGTCAGACTTTCCACGGACCGCACGCTGATGTCCATGATTTGCGCAATATCGGGGTTGGACAACCCCTCGAGATGACGCAGCGCCACTGCTTGCGCTTGCCGTTCGGGTAATTGGGCCAAGGCATCCGATAGGGCCGCCATGCGTGCGCGTGTCTGCATTGCTGCGGTGACGCTGGGCGCGCTGTCCAAAGGTTCCGCGACCTGATCCAAAGACAGCCCACCGCGCCGTCGGCGCAGCCTGTCGGTGCACAGGTTGGCCACCACGCGGTAAAGCCACGTGCTGATCTGCGCTTCGTCCTGCCGCCAGTCCGGCGCGATCTTCCAAAGACGCATCATGGCATCCTGTGCCACATCCTCGGCCTCGGTCGGGTTGGCCAGCATCCGCGTTGCTTGCGCCAGCACGCGCGGCAAGAGCCGCAGGGTCAAGACCCGCGCAGCCTGTGGATCGCCATTGGCGAAGGCAACCAAGAGTGCGGCATCGGGCGCATCCGCAAAGGGGTCTGACTGTCGGCTCATCGGACAAAGTGCTAGCGGGATTGCCTGATCGAGGCAATTGGCGGCAGGACATAAAACACCCCCTGCCGCCGTCGCGATCAGCCGCCGTTCCGTGCGCCTTTGCCATGGCGTTCACCCATCCGGTCCATTGCCGCATCGAATTCGGCCTGCGAAATGCTGCCATCCCCATCGGCGTCTACACGTTCGAACATACGCGCGGCCCGATCGCCGCCGCGACGTTGCTGCATTTCTTCTTGCTGCAGCAGGCCGTCACCATTTGCATCAAGACGTGCGACCATCGTGGCAGCACGCTCTGCTGCACGCTGATTGGCTGCCGCGATCAATTCATCCTCGGAAACGGCGCCATCACCGTTTGTATCCAGATCGGCAAAGCGCGCAGCACCGCGCGCCTGAAGTTCTTCCAGCGTCAAGGCGCCGTCGCCATCGAGATCCAGCATACCGAAATCGGGGCGTTCGCGCTGGTCTTGCGCCTGCGCCGCACCTGCGGTCGCGACCAAAGCCGACAGAAGGGCAGCCATCATGATTTTCGTTTTCATTGTGTTTCCTCTTTTGCAATTCGGGCAGCGTTTGTTTGCTGCTGACCCTCCTTCAACGCGGGGCGGGAAAATTTCCGTCGGTAACAATACAAAAATTTTGTGCAAGACGCTGACGCCAACGCATGACAAGGCGACGGCTGGGATGAAATCGTCTGCTTGGCGCACCCCTCTTGGCAGTGTGCATCTGTCCGGTGCCTGCCCAAGCAGCTTGACTGCTGTTCGCGTGTCACGGCAGGATGAGGATGTCAGAGCACGAATAATAGGCTAACTGTTGTCACAGGTCGTTGTGGTCGGGCGCGAACGCCACAGACATGGATGTTATGTGAAGGAAAACACCCGATGCTCAGCAAGATAATCGTTCCAGTGCGCGGTGACGGCATGGTCGAGACAGTCCTTGGACATGCCGCTGCGCTTGCAAAACATCACAATGCCCATATCGTTGTCACGCACTGTCGCGCGCGACCCGAAGATCTGATGCCCTTTAGCAGAGCCCTGCCCGCTTTCGCCCGCGAGACGATGATCCAGCAGGCCAGCGAACTTGCCGACCAGCAAGAACAGGGGGTGCGCAGACAATTGCACGAATTGACGCAATCGCTTGCGCTCACCGAAACCAACGCACCTGTGCCAGGCTCGGCGTCAATCGAATTCGTCGAAGAATACGGGATGATGGCTGATGTCATCAAACACAATGGCAGGCTTGCAGACATTATTGTGGTCGCCAAACCCGACCGCGATCGTAATCTGGGCGCAAATTCGCTCAAGTCCGCCCTGTTCCGCACTGGTCGCCCTGTCTTGATGTGCCCTCCAGACCGCGCCGTACCGGCGGATTTCGGACGCCGCATCACAGTCGCGTGGAACGGATCGCTGGAAGCATCGCGCGCCGTTGCTTTGACCCTTGATCTTGCCAAGGCGGCACAGTCCGTCACCATCCTTGCTGGCGGAAAAGGTGAGCCGCACGGCGCCCCCGCCGAGGACCTTGTCGCCTATTACAAGCTCCGCGGGATCGCGGCAGATATCCACCGTTTCGAAACGCGGAATCCGGCAGAGGCGCTATTAAGCATCACAACCGAATTGGGTGCGAATTTGCTGGTTATGGGGGCTTACGGGCAGAACCATGAGCGCGAAACGCTCTTCGGTGGAAATACCCAAGTTGTTGTAGATAAAGCAGAAATTCCCGTAGTTTTGGTACACTAGTGTATTCATTGGTTGCGCAACAAAGTTTTACTTGAAATGCGGTTTTAACAATATAATTTCTCCATCAACTTAGGTTGGCCCGATGGAGGTGTACATTATCCTGATGCGGTGTTGTGGTTTGTTGGCCGCTTAAGTCCATATAGGGAGTACTTTCAATGAAATTCACCAAACGCGCGCTGCTCGGAATCGTTGGCGCTTCTCTTTTTGCGACCGCACCAATTCAGGCATTTGCTCAGGACTGGCAACCGCGGAAACCGATTGATTTTGTGATTATGGCTGGCGCTGGCGGCGGTGCTGACCAGATCGCACGCTTTATCCAGTCCGTGGCCGAACAGCAGGATCTGACGACACGCCCGCTTGTGCCCAATAACAAGGGCGGCGGTTCAGGTGCCGAGGCCTTGATCCATGTCAGTACAGCCAGCGACCCCGATCACACCATTCTTGTGACGCTCAATTCGTTCTTCACGACCCCGCTGCGCCAGGAGAATCTGGGGATCGACATCCAGACCTTTACACCGGTTGCGATGATGGGCGTGGACCCGTTTGTACTTTGGGTGCACAAAGACAGCGGCATCACGACATTTCAGGAATACATCGATCAGGTCATCGCAATGGGTGGCGAATATGTCATGGGCGGCACAGGTGCTGGTCAGGAAGACAGTATCGTGATCGCCTATATGTCTGGCGCCTATGGTCTTGACGTCAAGTACATCCCCTATGACGGCGGCGGTGCCGTGGCCAAGGACCTTGCGGGCCAGCAGATCATGGCTACGGTGAACAATCCTGCCGAGGCCAAGGGTTTCTACGAGGCCGGTGATTTTGTCCCGCTTCTGGCATTCTCGGACGAGCGTATTCCGGCCTATCCGGATGTGCCGACCATGAAAGAGATGGGGCAGGATTTCTCCTACTATAACCAGCGGGCCGTTGTCGGTGCACCGGGGATGTCTGACGAAGCCGCAGCCTATTATCAGGATCTCTTCGCCAAAATCTACGAAACCGAAGCATGGCAGGGTTATCTTGAATCAGAGAGCCTCTCTCCACTTTGGA
>CAYGMX010000027.1:6061-15395 GCA_964351055.1 uncultured Loktanella sp.
GAAACCGAAGCATGGCAGGGTTATCTTGAATCAGAGAGCCTCTCTCCACTTTGGATGAATGCCGACGAACAGCGTGACTACTGGGCACTACAAGTCGAAAACCACAAGGCCCTGCTTGCTGCCTTGGGCGGATAACATCAAGACTAACGCGACAATGAATGCCCTACGTCGGGTTTAATACATCAAGGAGGGCCAGATGCGTGTTGGCGAAATTGTAACCGCCGGATTTCTGGCCCTTTTGTCCCTCTACCTGATGTGGAAGAGCACCGAACTTCCCATTGGCTATATCGCCGGAACCGGGCCAGGCGGAGGCGCATGGCCCTTCTGGCTTTCCCTTATCATGCTTGTGTCTTGCGGTTTTATCGCGCTCAACTGGTGGCGCGGCACAAGCCCGGCGTCACGTTCGGAAGAACCTGTTCTTGATAGCCATGGGTGGCGGTCGCTGATTTTTGTTGGTGGCGGCATTATCGGCTTTGTTGCGCTTGTCAGCATCATCTCCATGTATGGTGCCGTCGCGGTGTTCTTGTTCTATTACACATGGTTTCTCGGGCGGCACGGCCTTGTCCTGAGCTTGTCCATGTCGCTGATCAGCCCTGTTGCCTTGTTCTTCTTTTTTGAGGGCGCGATGCGGATCACCATGCCTTCGGGTCTGTCGTTCACCGATCCGGTGTTCAATTTTCTTTACGACATAATTTACTGAGGTTCCGCAGCCTCTTCCAAAAGGAAACACCCGAAAATGGAAGTCCTTACTCTGCTTGGCAACGGTATGTTGTTGTCGCTCCAGCCGCTGAACATCCTGATGATCCTTCTTGGGGTCACAGTCGGGTTGTTCATCGGCGCGATGCCGGGGCTGGGGTCCGTGAATGGCGTGGCCATTCTGCTTCCGGTCACTTTTCTGGTTCCCCCCGGTTCCGCCATCATCTTTCTGGCGGCAATCTACTATGGGGCGATGTATGGCGGCGCGGTGTCTTCCATAACCTTGGGAATTCCGGGTGCGTCCACGGCGGTGGCCACGACATTTGATGGCAGGCCGCTTGCGCGGCAAGGGCGTGCAAGCCTTGCTCTTGTAACTGCGGCCCTTGCGTCATTTGTTGGCGGAACGATTGCCAATGTTCTTTTCACATTGTTTGCGCCTCTGCTGGCCTCGGTTGCCTTGTCTTTCGGCCCACCGGAAATCTTTGCCCTGATGCTGCTGGCCTTTGCGACATTTGTGGGCTTGGGCGGTGACGACATTCCCAAGACGATCCTGTCGATCTGTCTTGGTCTGGTTCTTGGCGCGGTTGGCTTTGACCAGATATCCGGCGCGCCACGGCTTGTTCTGTTCGACTACAACGGGTTCTTGCAAGGGATCGGGTTTCTCGTCCTAGCAATCGGTGTCTATGGCATTGGCGAAATGCTGTGGACCATTGACCAGACCCGCGGCGAGGTTACGGCAACAACGCCAAAGATGACCCTCAAAGGCATGGCCTCCGACACCAAAGAAGCGGCGCGGCGGGGCTGGAAAGGAAGTATGATCGGCTCGTTCCTTGGCTTCTTCGTGGGCATCTTGCCTGCGGCAGGAGCAACGCCGGGATCGCTGATGTCATATGGTGTTGCCAAGATGGTATCACGCAATCCCTCGGAATTCGGCAAAGGGTCTGTGGACGGTGTTGCCGCACCAGAGGCTGCAAACAACTCTGCCTCGACCGGTTCTATGTTGCCAATGCTGACCTTGGGTATACCCGGTTCACCCACCACGGCCATCTTGCTTGGCGGCATGGTCATCTGGGGGTTGGTCCCAGGGCCACGCTTGTTTGTCGACGAGGAAGAATTCGTCTGGGGTTTGATCGGTTCGTTCTATATTTCGAATGTCGCCGCCCTTTTGATCAACCTTGCGTTCATCCCTGTCTTCATCTGGATGCTGCGGATGCCGTTTACCATTCTGGCACCGGTGATTTTCGTGCTGTCGATTGTCGGCGGCTATGCCGCGACCCGTGACATGTTCGATATCTGGCTGATGGTCGGCTTTGGACTGGGGGCGTTTTTCCTGCGCAAGTTTGAATATCCGCTTGCACCGGCCGTGCTTGCCATTGTGCTTGGCCCGATTGCGGAACCGACGCTGCGCCAGTCGCTTTTGCTGTCATCGGGTGATCCGTCTATCTTTTTCACACGCCCGATCGCGGGGCCGATCACGATTGCTGCCTTGATCCTGATCTTCCTGCCGGCATTCAACTTTCTGCGCCGTGCGCGCGCCAAAAGCAAAAAGCCAGCGTGACAACGCTGGCTTTTGAGACTGGCATTGCAAAGGCCTGATCAGCCGTAAAGTCCGGCGACCCGCCCGCGCAATTGGACCAAGGCCAAGACCGTATCAATCGTGGGCGTCGGCGTTCCAGTGACACGCCCCAGTTCCTGCACTGATCCAACCAGCGCATCAATCTCCATCGGGCGGTGCGCATCCAGATCCTGCAACATGGACGTCCGGTGCGCGCCGACATCGGCCCCGCCCTGAATGCGGCGGTCGACGTCGATGGGAAACTTGACCCCAAGCTTTTCGGCAATGGCCTGCGCCTCAAGCATCATGTTTCTGGCGACATCACGGGTTCCCGAATCGGTGCAAAGCACATCAAGGGTGGCATGTGTCAAAGCCGAGATCGGATTGAATGACAGATTACCCCAGAGTTTAACCCAGATCTCGTCGCGTATCTTGGGACGGACCGGGGCCTTCAGCCCTGCGGCGCCAAGGATTGCGGACAATTGCATCGCGCGTTCGGATTTTTCGCCCGAAGGCTCGCCCAGCGAAAAGCGGTTACCTTCGATATGTTTGACAACACCCGGTTCCACCACTTCGGCAGCGGGATAGACAACACAGCCCAGAACGCGATCAGGGCCAAAACCGTCCCATTGCGCATTACCTGGATCGACGCTTTCCAGACGTGTCCCTTCCAGATCGCCGCCGCTTTTGTGAAAATACCACCACGGCACGCCGTTCACACCGGAAACGATTGTCGTGTTCTCACCGATCAGCGGCATCATCTTGCCAACGACAGGCGGCACTGAATGTGCCTTGAGCGTGACAATGACATAATCCTGCGGCCCAAGATCGGAAGGATTATCCGAGACCGTGACGGGGAGCGTTTTTGTCACGCCTTCCTCGATCAGGGTCAATCCATTTGCTTTCATCGCGGCCAGATGCGGGCCACGCGCAACCAGGCTGACATCGGCGCCTGCCTCTGCCAGCTTTGCGCCCATGTAGCCGCCAATCGCGCCTGCGCCAAAGATACAGATCTTCATGATGTCGCCGGATCAACAAGACCCAGCTTTTCAGCCAGACCGATCCGTTGCATTTTTCCAGTGGCACCTTTGGGGATCTCGTCAAGAATGATGACCTTGCGCGGCACCTTGAAGTCGGCCAACCGTTCAGCGGCAAAATTGCGCACATCACGTTCGGTCACCACTTCACCCTCGCGCAGCACCACAGCAGCGGCGACTTCTTCGCCCAGCTTGGGATGCGGCAGCGCAAAAGTCACCACTTGCGCGATAGCGGGATGTGCCGAGAGCACACCGTCAACCTCAAGCGGGCTGACCTTTTCGCCGCCACGGTTGATGATCTCTTTCAAGCGTCCGGTCAGCGTAAGATAGCCATCCTCGTCAAAGGTTCCCTGATCGCCGGTGCGGAACCAGCGCTGCCCTGCCACTTCAAAAAAGTTCTTGGCGTTGGCATCCGGGTTGCTTTCATAGCCGGGCGTCACGTTCGGCCCCGAAATCACAACCTCGCCGATCATGCTGTTGTCGACCAGGTGCGGCTCGACCTCATGGGCGATCCGTACTTCCGGTCCTGCGGGCACACCCACAGCCCCCGGCTTTTGCGCGCCGGGCTTAAGGGGATTTGAACACATCTGGTGTGCGGCCTCTGTCATGCCGTAACCTTCGATCACGGGAACGCCGAAAGTCTCGAACAACTTTTCCATGACTGGCCCGGGCAGAGATGCCGAAGACGACCGCAGCAAGCGCAAGCGCGCACCTGCGATCACATCGGCATTACGCGCCGCGCGCGACAGGATGGCCTGATGCATTGTCGGCACTGCCGTATACCAAGTCGGGTCCGCATCACGCAGCCAGCCAAAAAATCGCAACGCATCAAATCCGGGGGCGCACCACACCTGCCCGCCTGAGGACAACGTCGCAGACACCGCGGCGAGAAGACCGTGGATGTGGAACAACGGCATGACGTTCATGCACCGGTCATCGGCTGTCAATTCCAGCGATTTGGCGATGTTATGGGCCGATGCGACCACATTTGATTGCAGCAAAGGCACGATCTTGGGGCGCGATGTGGTGCCTGATGTATGCAGGATCAGGGCAACGTCATCTGCCTGTGGTGGCGTTTGATCGCAGGTTCCCTTGATGTCGGTGTGCAGCGTGAACCGGCCTGCCGGCTGTGCCGGATCGCTTTTCAGACGCAAGGTGATGATGCCAAGTTTTTCGGCGGCGGCACTCGCCGGGCCGTCGTCGCCATCCATCAGTACAACGGCCTTGGCTTTGAGGTCTTCAAGATAGAACGCGAACTCATCCTCGCGGTAGGCCGGATTCAAGGGGGCAGTCACCGCAGTTTGCGCAATGGTGATGAACGCAGTGGCCATTTCGGGGCCATTGGGCAGCACGATGCCGACCCGATCGCCGCGCCCGATCCCCGCTTGATGCAAAGCGCTTGCCACATCTTCGGCCAGTGATCTGAGATCACCATAGCTGAGCCAGTCCCGATCCGGCGCTCCGATTGCATGCGCAGAGCTTGGAGGGCTCTGCAGTAATTCTCTTAGTGTGTTTGACACATTTTTTCTCCACCCAAAACGCCTTAGAAGAGTAGCGCAACTGGTTCCGAATTCAACGCCATATGTGACAAAGCTGTTGATGGTTCCCAGTGTCACAAAAATGGCGCGCGGTTTTGACGACGCTTGTGCAAAAAACAGAAGGCAAGGCGGGTTCATGGGGGAGCGTCGGCTGACCTTGCGCCCATAAAGAAACTTGCCAACGCAATGTGATCCACGACCGCCGACCAAGACGTATTCGAGCAAGGCCAAAGGAACACTGACCTGCGCGGTACGGATCCCGTTATCCCCCTTTGCAAATTGATCGCGAATGGGGCATGTGGGGGCAACCACGGAGAAATAAGATGTCGGATGCCTATACCCAGACCGAAGAACGCCCCGCACGCCAAGCCCTCTTGCGGGGATGGCGCGGATGTTGCCCGAACTGCGGGAAAGGCAATTTGTTCACCAAGTACCTCAAGGTCGCCAATACCTGTAGTCACTGCGACGAAGAGCTGTTTCATCATCGCGCGGATGACGGCCCTGCCTATCTGACCATTCTGCTGGTCGGGCATATCATGGGTTTTGCAATACACATCATGTGGGTCCAGTTCCGCCCCGAACCGATTGTCATGGCCACTGTTCTGACAACAGGCGCGGTTGCGCTGTCGCTGTTTCTTTTGCCGCGCATGAAGGGCATGGTTGTGGGTATCCAGTGGGCACGCCGGATGCACGGGTTCGGCCACACTACCTGAGGCAGGAGGGGCGCGCACATGGACAAGACCGCCATCCGCGACGCCGCAACCCTGATCGTCTTGCGCGATGCAAAGACAGCACCCTCGGTGCTGATGGGGCAGCGCGGCGCGTCTGCGGTCTTTATGCCCAACAAGTTTGTCTTTCCCGGCGGGGCGGTCGACCCAAGTGATGCGACGGTCCCACAGACTCCTCTGAATGCTCTGGATCAGGCCCGCCTTGAAAGCGAAAGCAAAGTCCCCGCCGCCGCGCTTGCCGCTGCCGCGATCCGCGAGCTTTGGGAAGAAACCGGACAGGTGTTGGGCCTGCCCGCCGCATGGGACGACCCGCCACAAGGCTGGCGCGGCTTTGCCGCCACCGGACATGTGCCACATGCCACAGCCTTGCAATTCTTTTTTCGGGCGGTCACGCCGGTTGGCCCACCACGCCGCTTTGATGCGCGTTTCTTTCTGGCGGATGCCGCCGATCTGGTGACATCGCCCGATGATTTTTCCAACGCCGAAGACGAACTGGCCCATCTGCAATGGGTCCCGCTGGAAAAGGCGCGCCGGTTCGACCTGCCATTTATTACCCAAGTCGTGCTGGCCGAACTGGTCAACCACATCAAAGGCGAAGGCCCGCCAGCCAGCGTTCCGTTCTTTCGCAATGACGATGAGGCCCATCTGGTCAGCAGGCTGGACGGGCGCAGCCCGCTTTAGAGCAGCAAGATCAGCAAGACGATGCTGCACGTCAGCAACACCAACCCCTGCCATTCCCGCGCCGTTATCTTTTCGCCAAAAACAAACGCCCCGATGATCAGTGAAAACAGCAGTTCGATCTGGCCTACCGCGTTGACATAGGCTGCATTTTGCAGCGTGTAGGCGGTGAACCAGCAGATCGACCCGATCATGCTGGTCAGTCCGACCAGACCCGCCACACGCCATGCCGCAATAACGCGCATGATCTCGCCCTTTTCCCGCCAAGCCAGCCAGCAGGCCATCGCAAAAGTCTGGACGATTGTGACAATAGCCAAGGTGACGATTGCGCGGTAAAGCACATCGCCTTCACCCAGCGAGAGCGACGCGCCCCGATAGCCGTTGCCTGACACACCGAACAGGACACCGGCACCCAGGCCCAAGGCTGTCGCGCGGCTGAAAATGCGCTGATACCAGCGGCCCACGCGCAGGGGTTGATCAGAGAGCAGGATCACACCGGCCAGACCGATACACATCGCCATGATCGTTGCCGATGTGAATGTGTCACCAAGGATCAGGAAACCGAACAAAGCACTCAGCAGGACTTCGGTCTTCTTGAAGGTAATCCCGACCGCGAAGTTGCGGTGACTGAACAGGGCAACGACACACATGGTCGCCAAAATCTGCGAGGTCCCGCCGGCCAGCATATAGGGCCAGAAAACGCCCGGAATAACGGGCGCGCCCTGCCCTGTTGCTGATGCATAAAAGAGAGCAAGAACGGCCACCAAAGGTGCCGAATAAATAAAGCGCGCAAAAGTCGCGCCTGCGGTCGAAAGCGCCAGACCCTTAAGCTGCTTTTGCAACATAAAGCGCAGCGTTTGCGCAGATGCAGCACCGATCGTGATCAGAATCCAGGGTTCCATCCTGCCCCTATGGCGCGAAACAGACCGCGCCGCCAGAGGGCGGACAAGGCGGGACCTCGGACTTAGCCACGTACTCCAACGGCCTTGCCCGCACCGTCAGGTTTGGGCAGGGCGGCATGGGCTGCGGCAACGCGGGCCAATGTCGCAGCCAAAGCAGGTGCCGGCTCCGACGCCTTGCGCGTGGCAAGGCTAACGTGGATCAACATATGCTCGCCCGTTGCAAGTTCGCGGTCTCCTGCAAACATGCGGTGAAAGAGGTGCATTTTCTTGCCCGCTCCGGCCAATACCTGCGTTTCGATGCGAATGACCGCACCGGCACGCACCTCGTCAAGATGGCGGATGTGGGTTTCTGCGGTAAAGAAGCTGCCGCCTGTGGCGATATACTCTGGATCACATCCCACCAGCAGCATCATCCTGTCTGTCGCATCGCCAAAGGCCTGCAAATAGCGGGCTTCGTTCATGTGACCGTTATAGTCGGTCCAATCCAGCGGCACGGGCCGATTGACCGTGACAATCGGTTTGCTCAGGTCATCGGGGAGTGTAACCGCTCCTTCGATCCTGCGGTCCTGTGCGTTGAGCAGTTTGCCTGCCCCCCAGTCCTGCGACTTGAGCCCGCGCAGAATGGTGACAAGGTTGTTGTCGCGCGCCCGTTCCAGTTCGCGGATCGTGTAGTGGCCCGATTGCGCGTCCGATTGCCCCGCGACCGCGTCGATCAATTCCTCGGTCAGTTCCGGCACATCCATCAGTTTGGTCCATGGCCACTCAAGGCAGGGGCCGAATTGCTCGATGAAATGGCGCATACCCGCTTCGCCGCCCGCAATCCGGTAGGTTTCGAACAGGCCCATCTGCGCCCAGCGGAGGCCAAAGCCATAGCGGATGGCGTTGTCGATTTCCTCGGTCGTGGCGATGCCGTCCTTGATCAGCCAAAGCGCCTCGCGCCAGACCGCCTCGAGAAAGCGGTCAGCGATATGGGCGTCGATTTCGGCGCGGACATGCAGCGGGTACATGCCAATACTGGTCAGGATTTGCTTGGCTTTGTCCACAATCGCGGGGGCCGTGGCCGCACTGGGCACGAGTTCGATCAGGGGCAGCAGGTAGACCGGATTGAACGGATGGGTCACGACGATCTGCTCAGGGCGCGTCGCACACCCTTGCAGTTCAGAAGGTTTGAAGCCGCTGGTCGAGGACCCGATTACGGCGTCATGCGGGCAATGTTCCTGCAAAGTCTGATAGACCTTGCGCTTGAGGTCCAAGCGTTCCGGTACGCTTTCCTGAACCCAGTCCACCCCTTCGACCGCAGCAGACATGGTATCATGAAAACTCAGGTGGCCCTCGGAAGGCAAGGCGACATCGGAGAGGCCCGGCAAGGACCGGCGCGCATTGTCCAGCACTTCACTGATCTTGCGTTCGGCTTGCGGGTCGGGATCGAAGACACGCACATCCCAGCCCATCAACAAGAAACGCGCAGCCCAGCCGCCACCAATCACGCCACCGCCAATAATGGCCGCCACTTGTCTGGTCATGGATCAGGCTCCTGGTTTGTCGTTGGGATGGTCGAATTCATCCGCTGGCACAGGTTCACCCCGCACGGAGGGATCGCAGGCGACCATGGCGGTGTTGCTGTCGCGGATGATCAATCCGCCCCGTGCGCGACATTCCTCAAAGCTCATCCGGTTTCCGATCACCATGAATTCTCGCATACCGCTGCCCGAAGTGGCCATCCCGCCACCTTCACAGGCGGCCAGCGCCAGAACACTTCCCAATACCAGACGCCGCATCACTGCACCTCCAAAAGTCTTGTCAGATCATAGCCGTTGAATTCCAGAATATCACGCGCCGCATCGAGCCTGTCGGCGCGAATTGTCGGCGTCCGGTTCAGGATCCATCCTGACCGCCCGTTAGGTGCGCCAACCACAGCGGTGCGATAGTCCTCATCTGTCCATAGCACCCAGTAATCAGCCGCCACAAAAGGCACAGAGGGAAAGCGGACCTTGAGCCGCCCGGGGCCCACAATCTCGGCGGTGCCTGCGATGCGCCCCGTCTCGGCGCCGGTGGCATCGCGGCAGATATTGAGAACCGACAGCAGACCATCATCGCGCAACCCGTATTCGGCGGTTACCCCGACACAGCCCGCCTGGAACGGTACGGGATAGCGCGCAACTTCGTACCAGACACCCAAGTAACGCTCTGGCGCAAAAAG
>CAYGMX010000028.1:0-12106 GCA_964351055.1 uncultured Loktanella sp.
ACGGGCAGATGATCGCGGATCCGTGCCAAGACCACGCGCAGCAAGCGCAAGACATCCCGTTCACTGACCCAGCCGGTCCGCCCCGCCAGATCATTGACCCAATCATGGGCTTCATGGGTGGTCCGCTCAAAGACCTGGATTTTGCCGGACATCGCAAGTTCCTTTCGAAGTTGACGCAAGGCTTTGGTAATCGATCAAAACGCGAACGGATTGATCGAAATCAAAGGCAGTGGCGCTCTGCCGGGTAGTGTCATGGACAAAGGTCGCCGGTTAGCCAGCCAAGGCGACCAAAGCACGAAAGGGCAAGCAGAGTGCAGCAGGCAGGCATCCTGACGGTCACGCTGAACCCGGCGGTTGATCTGTCGACATCAGTAGAGCAAGTTATCGCGGGGCCGAAACTGCGCTGTGCGCAGCCGCGCTTTGACCCCGGCGGCGGTGGTGTCAACGTGGCCCGCGCTATTCGCAGACTGGGCGGCGAAGCGATAGCGCTGGTGGCGGTCGCTGGCACGACAGGGGAGCGACTGCTGAGCCTGCTCGCCGCAGAGAACCTGCCCGCCCTGCCTGTCGCCGTTTCCGGCGAAACCCGCCAGAACGTTGCCATCACCGACGAAAGCACAGGTGCGCAATACCGCTTTGGCCTACCGGGGGATATCCTGACAACGCAGGACGCAGAACTGCTCTTATCCACGATCACGGCGCATCTTCCCCCGGAAGGATGGGTCGTGCTAAGCGGCAGTCTTGCCCTTGGCCTGCCCGTGGATTTTCCGGCGCGGATTGGCGCGGCGATGGACGGATCGGGCGCAAGGCTGATCGTTGACACATCAAAGGCGGCACTTGATCAGATCATCACACATCCAACCGTGCCCCTATTCTTGCTGCGCATTGATGAGGCCGAGGCTGCCAAGGCCGCAGGCCACTCCATAGGCAACATTGCCCACTGCGTGGACTTTGCCACTGATCTGCTGGCCTGCGGTGTTGCCAAGATCATCGTGATCGGGCTGGGCGCGCAGGGGTCGGTGCTGGTTGCGCAGGACCATCGGCTTTTTTGTCATGCGCCGGCTGTCACGGTGCGCAGCAAGATCGGTGCCGGTGATGCTTTTGTCGGCGCGATGACCTTGGCGATGGCGTGCGGCGATCCTTTGGCGCGGGCGCTGCAACTGGCTGCCGCCGCAGCCAGCGCTACAGTGGAAACCGAAGGCACGGCGCTCTTTCAAGCACGCCGGACCCATGCGCTCTTGCCTGCATGCAGGGTTGAAAACATCTAACGCGGCGGATGCAACGCCGCGTTATTCCCTGCGCCCTGTTGTAAAACTGATCTTGATCAATTCAGCCGGTTGAAAACGCCTTAAGTCTGGGACGAACGACATACCTTCTTCTGCCAGAGGACCGACAATGCCCTATCCCATCGATATGACAATCAAACCTGACGTTTCGCCCTTCTTTGATGAAGCCACAAACACCATCAGCTATATTGTGCGTGATCCAGACGGGACGCATTGCGCCATCATCGACAGCGTGCTCGACATCGACTATGCCGCAGGCCGGCTCACCTATGACAGCGCCGATGCCCTGATCGCCGCGATCGACCGCCGCGATCTGCAACTGGACTGGATCATCGAAACCCATGTTCACGCCGATCACCTGAGCGCCGCCCCCTACATTCAGAAGAAACGCGGGGGCAAGACCGGCATCGGCGAAAAGATCACCGTGGTGCAAGAGACATTTGGAAAGGTCTTTAACGCGGGCACCGAATTCCAGCGGGATGGTTCGCAATTTGACGCTTTGTTCAAGGATGGCGACACCTACATGATCGGCGATATGCAAGGCTTTGCCATGGCCACGCCCGGGCATACACCCGCCTGCATGACCCATGTAATCGGTGATGCCTGCTTTGTCGGGGACACCCTTTTCATGCCTGATGGCGGTTCGGCGCGCGCCGACTTTCCCGGTGGCGATGCTGGCACGCTTTACGACAGCATCCAGAAGGTGCTGGCGCTGCCCGACGACATGCGGCTGTTTATGTGTCACGATTACGGGCCGAATGGCCGCGACATCAAATGGGAAACGACCGTGGCCGAGGAAAAGGCGCATAACATCCATGTTGGAGGCGGAAAAAGCCGCGAAGCGTTCATCCAGTTCCGTACCGCCCGCGATGCCACGCTGGATATGCCGCGTCTCATCATTCCGTCACTTCAGGTCAATATGCGGGCCGGCGAAGTGCCGACAGACAAAGATGGCCGTGAAATGCTCAAGGTTCCACTGAACGTCTTATGAAAGACGAAAGCGCTTTCTGTGACAAACCGCGACAGGCGCCCGCGCGCAGATGGCCGCCTATCAAAGGGGCGTGCCCTTGGTCTTTGTTGTCACGCTGGGAAACAGGTCCGTGCCCATCTTGAGCAACTTGCCCGCCTCGGTCGTGTACTGCACATAAGCCCGTTCCAAAAACGCCATCTGCGCCTTTTGCAGCGCGGCCGGTTCCTTGCAGTGCAGGAACTCATGCTGCGTTTTGACATCCTCTTTGATCCGGTCAGCGATAAAATCGATCACTTCGCTGTTGATATCAATCATCGCTTCAAACCACGTCGTGCCCAACCAGCCCAACGGACCAAGTCCGGCATCCTGAAGCTGCTTCATCGCCATGCCTGCGCCTTGTCTGTCTGTGCTTTGCTTGCCCTGACTTTCCTTGTTGGTGTCCTGCATCTTTCCGGTCATGCTGGCTCTCCTTTTTATCACAAACCTTATTGTAACACAGGTTTTGTGCCGCGGGATTGACATGGATCATCCCAGCACCCCGCCATCTGTGGGACACAAAGGACAATTCAGTTTGCCCCATGCCGCCCCGCCCCTTTAGGATGACGGTCAGCAAACCGGAAAAACAGGTGCGCTATGACCGTTCAAGACCAAGACACGTCAATTCTGGCCGCACTTCTGGATGCGATGCCCGATGCGGTCCTGATGAGCGATGTGCACGGCAATATCACACGGGCGAACGCAGCCGTCCGACACCTCTTTGGCCATGATCCCGCCGCACTGATCGGGGCCAGCATCAACACTCTGATGCCAAAGGCGCTGGCCGATCGTCACGACGGGTTCATGCAAGCCTATCTGGAAACAGGGCGCGCGCGGATCATGGGGCGGGGGCGTTCCGTAGAAGGCCTGCGCCGCAACGGGACAACCTTTCCGCTCCACATCTCGATCGGACGGGCCGATAGCGGGGGAAACACCCAGTTTGTGGCGATCCTTCACGACCTCAGCCAAAGGTCCACGATCGAAGAGGCGCTTGCGCGCACGGCGCGCCTTGATGCCATCGGGCAGATGACGGGCGGGATCAGCCATGACTTCAACAACATCCTGACGGTGGTGATGGGCAATCTCGAACTGCTCGACAGCCGACTGCAAGACACCGACGACCGCGCCATGCTGGCCGATGCGCTGGAAGCGGCGGAACTGGGTGCCGAATTGACTGCCGGACTGAATGCCTTTGGCAGGAACAGCCAGATGCACTGCGAAATCATCGACATCAATGCCGCCTGCAATTCTGCCGTGTCCCTTGTCCGGCGCACGTTCGACCCGCAGTATGTGATTTCGGTACAGCTGCAAGACAACCTGCCATCCGTGCTTGCGGATACCACGCAATTACAGTCCGCACTGATCAACATTGCCCTGAACGCACGCGATGCGATGCCCGAAGGCGGCAAGCTGATCATCAGGTCCGAGGCGGTCACGGTTGACGACACCTATCTGGCGCAGGAACTGGATGTGGCCCAAGGTGCATACGTGCGGATCTCGGTCACGGATACAGGGCGTGGGATGGGTCCGGACACACAGCAGCGGATTTTCGAACCCTTCTTTACGACAAAACCCATCGGGCGTGGCACCGGTCTGGGCATGGCTATGGTCTATGGGTTTGTCCGGCGATGCGGTGGACACGTCACAGTCTATAGCGAGATCGGCCATGGGACCACGATCGGCCTTTATTTTCCGGTCATAGATGCCGTGCCCGAAGGCGGCCAGCGCAGCTTCGACCCGCGCAAACACTTGGCGACAAACAATCAAACCGTCCTTGTGGTGGAAGACAACCCGCAGGTGCGCAAAATGGCCAGAGCGCAGATCGCAGAGCTTGGCTATCGCGTCATAGAGGCCGAATCCGGTGATGCCGCCGCAACCTTTCTTGACAGTAACCCCGATATTGATGCCGTGTTTACCGACCTTGTCATGCCGGGAACGCTTGATGGTCTTGCGTTGGCCCAATACATGACAACCCATCATCCAAAGACCCGCATCTTGCTGACGTCCGGCTATGCCGAGGATATCCTGAGCAAGCACAACACCGAATTGGGCCACCCTATCTTGCGCAAACCTTACCGCCAGTCCGCGCTTGCGAAAGCCTTGTCCGATCTATTTGCGGAGGGCTGACGCTCTACATCATGCACATCGCAGGTGAAGCAATAGCCGATGCCACGGATTGTTGAAATCAGCTTAGGAATGGACGGGTTGCGCTCGATCTTCTTGCGCAAGCGGGCAATCTGGTTGTCGATGGTCCGGTCGAGCGGGCTGTAACTATGCCCGCTTGTCAGATCCATCAGTTGCTCGCGTGACAAAACCCGCTTGGGGCGGTTCAGAAACACCTCAAGCAGTTTGAATTCGCCGCTTGTCAACACGACAGATTCACCTTCGCGGTCATACAAGGACATGTGATCAAGGCTCGCCACCATACCGTCAAACGCCAGTGATGCGCTCGGGCCTTCGGCCGCAGCCGTTTGAACACCGCCGCGGGCACGCCGCAGAACCGAATTAATCCGTGCAACAACCTCGCGCAGGTGGAAAGGCTTGGTGATATAGTCATCTGCACCAATCTCGAGCCCGACCACACGATCAATCACATCGTCTTTGGCGGTTACCATAATGATCGGCACTTTGGACTGGCTGCGGATGGTCCGCGCGACATCAAGCCCGTCATCGCGCCCCAAATCAAGGTCAAGCGTGACCAGATCGATCTTGTGGCGGGCCAGTTGCGCCAAGGTGCTGCACTTGTCACCTGCCTCGAACACCATCCCGCCTGTGCCCTCGATGCAGCGGCGCAGGAGTGTTCTGATTTTCGGATCGTCATCTACGACAAGAATAATCGCATTGTTCATCGGCCTACCCACCTTTATGCGCAAAATACGATTTGGGGGTTCCTGCTTTGCAATTCTAGCGAAATTGGGCGCCTGTTACAACTTGATACAAATTGATACCGTTTCACTCTCACCGGCGTTACATGCGATCCGTATCTGTCCTTCAGTGTACTGAAAGGATGCTGCCATGTATGTGACCGCTACTTTGCTCGCGCCAGAAACCAACAAAACGCTTGCACCCGACCTGAGCGTTGCGCGGCAACGCACAGTTACGCTCAAACAGGGCAAGCATCTGTTTCTAGAAGGCGATACTGCCGAAAAGCTTTATGAGGTCGCAACAGGGGTGGTGCGACTGACCCGTATCCTTGAAGACGGGCGCAGGCAGGTGATCGCTTTCGGCTATCCGGGCGATACGGTGGGTTTCCCCAGCAACGGACGGCATCATACCGATTGCGATGCGCTAGTCCCCACGACACTTTTTGTGCACCGGCGTACCGACCTTGAAAGCGCAAGTGCCAATCCGGCTTTGCACAAGCGTTTGCTGAATGCCGCCTTGCGCGAGATCAGCGGCATGCAGGACCATTTCCTGATGCTGGGGCGCAAGTCTTCTATCGAAAAACTGGCTTCGTTTCTTCTGGTCCTGACCAGGCGGGTCGGCGTGCCGATCGGTGATTACACCCAAGTCAATCTGCCCATGACCCGCGCAGATATTGCCGATTTTCTGGGGCTGACCACCGAAACCGTCAGCCGGACATTCACCTTGTTACGCAAGTCGCAGATCATCGCGATCGATCACGTCAATACGATCATCATCCTCAAACCTGCGGCGTTACGCGGGATCGCACAGGGAACGGACTGACCGATAGCCCTAGTCCTCGGCAGGGGTCCGCATATCCAGTTCCAATGCCGGATCGGGATCAGGGATGAAGCGTGCCAGCAGCCATCCCGTCATTGACCCGACACCCAGCAGGACCAGCGTAAAATTCACAACCCAGCCAAGGAACGGCACGAAATTCAGGATGCCCACAGCACCGACAGCAAGCGCCACGATCAGGATGTTGACCGCAAGCGACGGGTCAGGCGGGCCGTCAAACGCCAGCAGCAGACGGCGGGCGATCGCATAGGCGGCCAGAACATAGCCCAAAGTCCAAGCGACGAGGATCATCAGCATTGCAAAGGGCACAAACGGCAAGCCGATCAGGGTTAGTCCCGTGATCGGAACCATCCCGAACAAAGCCGACAGGCCGACAACGCCCAGCAAGAACGATTGCAAGGGCTGCTGCGTAATCCGCAGGCGCAACCCGTCAACTGTGCGCGGTGCAAAGGTCAGAAAGATTGCAGCCAAGACCAGCAGGAAGATCGTCGAGATCACAAACCCCGCAAAAAGCGAGAACCAGACCGGCATCATCGGCATCTCGCGATAATCCCAGTTGCGGTGGACCGTGTCGAGCATCCGGCCACTGTCCCAAGGCACGAGCGTGATCCGGTCAGCAGGTATGACACGGGTCGGGATCGCGCTGTCCTCCTCGCGCGATAGCGTCAGTTGCCCGTCAATACGCGCCTGCGGACCAAAGGTGACTTTTTCGGCCTTGATCCATGCATCTCCCGTCACCGGCGCGTTCAAATAAACTGTCCCGCCGAAGGCGGTCAAAGAACCGGCAATGGGGCCTTCGATGGTCAGCGTGCGCCCGAAAAAGCGCAGGTTGCCTTGGGTGACGGCCTCTGCCGTACTGCGGACACTGAAACCGGCTGCGGTAACGTCCTGTCCGGTCGCGCCACCGATGCTGACAGAACTGCCTGCTGCATAGATACTTCCTGCTGTCTGGGTGGTGAGGTCCAGATCAAACCCTGCCGCATGCAGATCGCCGCTTGCGCTGCCGGAGGCGGTGATCACGCTGCCCGCCGCAAAGATGTCACGCGGGGCTGCAAATGCCTCGTTCACCGCCTCTCCGGCGGCGTAGGTATCACCGCCATGGACCGAAGATATAGTCTCTGAAACCAAGGGTCCGGCGGTCAAGGACAGGCACGTCAGGGCAGAGATCAGCAAAAGACGCATGGGACGCTTCCTTTCGCATGCAACACGCCCGCCATTCTAGTGCGCGGCCAAGGCCGGGGATTGACGTATATCAAGGCGCGCAGGTGATTGCGCGCTAGACATATCATCAGGTGCAGGTACCGGGAGGGGCTCTTGGTCGGACATGCCTGGCCGTTTCTGGAGGAAGATCATGACATTGCGAACCATCCTTGTATGCCTGACAAGCACTTCAACTGCGCCAGAGCTGTTACAGACGGCAGCCTTGCTTGCGCGTCGCGACAACGCGCATCTGGTGGGGATCTATGTCACCGAATCGCTTGTCGTTTACCCCGACATCGCCATGCATATCCCACAGGAATCCTTTCAGAACTTTGTGTCCAGCCAGCGTGCCTATGCCAAGGAAATCGAAGCGATCTTTCATCAGCAAACGCAAGCCGAAGACTTTCCCGTTGAATGGCGCAAGCTGAGCAGCGACAGCGGCTTTCTTGCCGACAGCATCATCGAATCCGCGCGCAGTGCTGATCTGGTTGTGATGGCCCAAGAAGACGAAGGTGACGACCGCCCCGCGATCAACAACCTGCAAGAACAGGTCATTCGCGACTGTGGCCGACCCGTTCTTGTTGTGCCGTGCGACTATGTCGCCGAGACGCTTGGCGAAAAAATCGTCGTCGGCTGGAGCGAGACACGCGAAGCCACCCGTGCAGTCCATGATATGCTCAGTGTCGCCAGTCCGGATGCGCAAGTCCGCATTGTGCGGGTCGGCAAGAACCCTGCAAAGCCACTCTCGGATCACA
Organism: uncultured Loktanella sp.; assembly: GCA_964351055.1. Classification (GTDB taxonomy): domain Bacteria; phylum Pseudomonadota; class Alphaproteobacteria; order Rhodobacterales; family Rhodobacteraceae; genus Yoonia. The sequence goes on from CAYGMX010000028.1 coordinate 7,947, forward strand.
GCGCAAACGATCTTGCGACCGCACTCAACCGACATGGGCCGCAGATCGAACTTGTCCATCGTGAAAAGGACGGGGCAAAGGTGGCGGACGTGCTGAACGACGAAGCCTTTGCTTTTGGCGCGGATATGCTTGTGACTGGGGCATTTGGCCACTCGCGCACTTACGACTTCGTCATTGGCGCTGCGACCCGTGCGCTGCTTGAAAATGCCAAGCTGCCGGTCTTGTTTTCAAAATAACGCTGGCGGGATGGTGGTCAGGCGTTGTCCAATATGGCCAACCTGCGGGCCAGTGCATCGCGTTCCTCGATCAGGTCAAGTACAAGGGCCACACCGGGAAAATTCAGCCCAAGATCACGCATCAGGCGCGACGCCTTGCGCGCACGTGCAATATGGGCGGGGGTAAACTCCCATTCAGCGGAAGACCGCGTGATCGGGGTCACGACCCCATGTTCAACCAGCGTGATCACCCAGTCGGCATTGGTATCGCAAAACAGCGTCAGTTCCGACAGTGACAGCGTTTCGATCATATCGACGTTCGGATCACGGGAAGTCGCTTTCTTCATGGCATCATACTCCAAGTTTGGAACGGGGGTTGAAGGGCTGCGCGCGCGCCAGATCGCGATAAAGATCTTGGGCCGCTTTGTTGACTTTGGGCGGGTTCACAATTTGCAACACAGCATAAAGGTCGCCTTTTTGCGCAGCAGGCAGACCGCGCTCGCGCAAACGGAGTTTCTGGCCGGTGCGGGCATTCTCGGGGATGTTCAGATCAACCGGCCCCGTCGGGGTGGGCATCTTGACCTTGCCTCCCAGTGCGGCCTCCCATGGGGTGATCGGCAGGGTCACGTAAAGGTCGTGGCCCGCGATCTCAAACACCGGATGCGGCCGAAAGGCCACCTCGATGAACAGATCCCCGCCATCGGTTCCCTGCCCCTTCAGACGCAATGTCTGGCCGGGCAGCACAGCTTTGGGCACCTTGAGGTCCACGGTGCGGGTTTTTAGCGCGATCCGGCCCGCGCGGTCGGTCTCTGGCGTTTGCAGGGTGAGCGTCTTTTGCGCCCCCTGCATGGCCTCTTCTAGCGTGATCTCGATCCTTGCGTGCTGATCGCGCGGCATGCGCCCGCGCGCGCCGAACTGCTGACCGAAAAATTCGCGAAACATCTCTGCATCGAAGTCCTGTTCATCAAATGCAGACTGGCGTTGCCAGCCTCGTTCCGGTTCAGGCTGCGCGCGGGGTTGATCCCAATCAGCGCCAAAACGGTCATAGGCTGCACGCTTTTCAGGATCACGCAGGACATCATAGGCCATTCCCGCGGCTTTGAATTTCGCGTCTGCTTCAGGGTCGGTGTTTACGTCAGGATGATACTTGCGTGCCATCTTGCGATAGGCGCGCTTGATGTCGTCGGCAGAGGCATCCGTCGGGACACCCAGCGCGGCATAGTATTCTGTATGAGCCATCCGGTGATCTCGCTTCCTTTGCCACCAGACTGCCGGAAACAGACGCACAACGGATTGACTAATCTCAATCCACATTGCGCCAAGGGTCCTAAGCTGAAGGCCTAACAGACAAGAGGTCTATCGATCATGAAAAACTTCACACTGCTTGCCGTACAAGGCCCTGACGACACCACTGCCAGTCTTGCGCCCTTGGCGGAAGCGGCCTCGCGGCACAACGGACGGATTGCCGTGCTGCACATCGGGCCGGTGCCTCTTTTGGTCTATTCAATGGGGTTTACGCCCTATGGCGGGACGGTTGTGCCAGATGGCTGGGTGTCAGAGCGCAACGAAATGGCCAAACGTCTGGCCGATCATCAGGCCAAAACGCGCGCGTATCTGCAAAAGGAAGGGCTGACAGGAGAGGTCTCTACGCTTTGTGTCGAACCTTCCGCGATGCACAGCCTTGTCGCACTGCGCGGCCTGTTTGCGGATATCACCGTTATTCAGGACAGCGTGCGCGACAATAAGACTGCCTTTGATGATATCGTCTATGGGTTGCTGTTTGAATCGCCCGGACCAATCATGCTGAACGTGAAGCCGAATGGCAAAGCGCTGGCGCCCCAGAACGTGCTTGTCGCGTGGAACAGCAGCCTTCCCGCGGCACGCGCGGTCAGAGCGGCACTGCCGCTGTTGCGTGCAGCCAAGGAAGTGACGATTGCCTGCTTTGACGCCGACCGCTCGGAATGGGCAGACGGCGAGGACCCCGGCACCGACCTTGCTGCATGGCTCAGTCATCATGGTTGCCGCATCACTGTCCAGGAATACGCGACAAGCCACGGCACGGTGTCCGAAGCGATCATGGAACGGGCGACAGAACGCGCCGCCGATCTGGTTGTAATGGGTGCATATGGACGCCACCGCTGGAACGAGCGGCTTTTTGGCGGAACGACCCTTTCGATGATCCAGCAACGCGATCTGGCCGTGTTGCTGGCCCATTAGCGCCAGCATGACAGAACGTACCGGCGGCACCGTTACCCTTTCGGGACACGGTGCCGCCTTCGTTTTTCAGACAGGTCGGGCCTGCAACCCGCGATCATTCTGTCGTCTTGAGCCCGAGCAATTTGTAGATCGGACACACACCGAAAACCGCAGTCAGGATCAATACGCCACCAATCGCCATCAAGGTGTAGGCCGTGGCCGCAGTCGCGCCCAGACCCATGAAGTTGATCATTGGCGCAACAATCAACGCAAGACCGACAAGAAGCCGCAGGGCGCGGTCGATCATACCAACATTGGAAGACATCTCTTTTCCCCCTTTTTCCAACAAACAGCGCCACAGCACCGCCGCGTCGCCGGCAAAGTCCTCCATACCACTGTTAGAGCCTCCATAGATTGATCTTGGTCAATGCAGGAAAGGACAGGGCAGACAGAATGAGCGAAAGACACTCCCAAACGAGGCAAGCCGCGTGCAGGAAACCGTTTTTCGGACTGAAGGTGTCACCAAAGTCTTTCAAACCGGCGCAGTGAAAGTCTACGCGCTCGCTGGCGTCGATCTGGCGCTTTATGCAGGTGAACTGACGGTTCTTCTGGGCCCCTCGGGCAGCGGCATATCTACCCTGCTCAATATTCTGGGCGGGCTTGATCACGCCACCCAAGGGCGGGTCTGGTTTCGGGACACAGAGCTGACCCATATGCCCGACAGGGAGTTGACGCGGTACCGGCGGGACCACGTTGGATTTGTCTTCCAGTTCTACAATCTGGTGCCCAGCCTGACAGCACGCGAAAATGTGCAGTTGGTGACGGATGTTTCCCAGGACCCGATGCCCGCCGAAGACGCGCTTGGGCTGGTCGGCCTGAGCAAGAGAATGGACCATTTCCCTTCGGAAATGTCAGGGGGTGAACAACAGCGTGTCGCCATTGCGCGCGCGATTGCAAAGCGACCTGAAATATTGCTGTGTGACGAACCCACCGGTGCGCTTGACAGCGCAACGGGGGTGCGGGTCTTGCAAGTGCTGCAAGACATCAATGAACGCTTCGGAACAACGACCGTCATCATTACCCACAACGCCGACATCCAGCGGATGGCGCATCGGGTCATCCAGTTTCAAGATGGCAAGATCAGCAAAGTGACAACCAACGCCCACCGCCTTGCCCCCGCAGAAATCGAGTGGTGATGCAGGCGCTCGACCGCAAACTCCTGCGCGACTTCAAGCGCCTTTGGAAACAGTCGCTTGCCATTGCGCTGGTGCTGGCCTGCGGTGTGGCCATCCTGTTGACCGCTTTGGGAATGTACAAAGCACTCAGCGACACCCGCGCGACCTATTATGAACGGGCTCGCTTTGCCGATGTGTTTTCGGCGGTGGTACGCGCACCGGACCGGCTTGCCGCCGAGCTTGCCGCGATTGAAGGGGTCTGGGCTGTTGAAACCCGCGCAACCGGCAGCGCGGTTCTTGATGTGCCGGGCTCTGATGTCAGCGTGACCGCGCGCATCCTGTCGCTGCCTGTGGATGGCGCGCCGCGCCTGAACGTACCGGCCCTGAAAACCGGACGCATGCCCGATCCCTCATCAACGCAGGAAGTCATGGTAAACGCCAATTTCGCCATCGCCAACAATCTGGCGACCGGCGATCGCTTTTCGGCCACGCTCAACGGTCAGAAAAGACAGCTGACGATCACAGGCACCGCGCAATCGCCGGAATTCATCTACACCATCGGTCCCGGGGCGAT
>CAYGMX010000028.1:12206-15191 GCA_964351055.1 uncultured Loktanella sp.
TTTCTGGTCAGCATGGTCATGGGGCGGATCATCGCACTGGAACGCAGCCACATCGGTTTGCTGAAGGCCTTCGGATATTCCGACCTTGAAATCTGCCTGCACTACCTGATGCTGGCGGGGCTGATTGCGGTTGTCGGGGTCGGGATCGGGTGGACCACCGGCAGCTGGCTGGCGCGGCTCTTGGCGACGCAATATGCGCTTTACTTCGATTTTCCCTTTCTGATTTTTGCCACCTCTGCGTGGGTCTATGCAATCTCTGGCATGGCGGCACTGCTGACCACCTGCATCGGGGCGGCGCAAGCCGCGATCAAGGCGGCGCGTCTGGCCCCTGCCGTTGCGATGCAGCCCCCCGCGCCGCCGCAATTCAAACGATCCCTGATCGACCGTCTGATGGCTACCGCAAAGTTGAGCCAGTCAACCGTCATGATCCTGCGCAACCTGCTGCGGTGGCCCCTGCGCACCGCGCTGACGACACTTGGGCTGGCGCTGGCTGTCTCGACGATCGTGGCACCGTCGTTTTTTGATTATGCCTTGGCAAAAATCGTGGACAGCGCCTTTTATGAAACCTCTCGGCAGGATGCGATGCTGGTGTTCTCGCACGATATGCCCGAGACCGTGCTTGAGACGGTGGCAGCCTTGCCTGCGGTCCTGCAAGCGGAGGGGCAGCAATTCCACCCCGTCATCCTGCGCAACGGCCCCCGCGAAAAACGGATCGCGCTGCAGGCAAGCAGGCCCAATGCCGATCTTGTCCGTGTGATCAGTCGCGATGGACACCAAACCAATGTTCCACCGGGCGGTGTGGTGCTGTCACAAAGGTTGGCAGACCACCTTCAGGTCGGTCAGGGGGATCAGGTCACGGCCCGTTTTCTGGAAGGACGACAGGAAACCCATGTGCTGATCGTGACCGGAACAGTTGCACAGTATTTTGGGCTCGGGGCCTATATGGACCTTGCCTATGTCAACAGCCTGCTCCGGCAATCGCCGCGGATTTCGCTGGCGAATGTGTCGTTGGATGATGCCGAAGTCCCTGCCCTGCATGCTGGGCTTAAGGACATCCCCAACCTTGTCGGGATCGTGATGATGACCGACACGCGGCGGTCGTTCACTGACACCATCGGGCGGACCATCGGCGTGATGAACCTTGTCTACATCATTATTGCGATGCTGATCACTGTTGGCGTCACCTACAATGGCGCCCGCATCCTGCTGTCTGAACGGTCGCGCGAACTGGCCAGCCTGCGCATACTTGGCTTTACCCGCCATGAGGTTTCTACCATCCTGATCGGAGAGACAATGTTGCTTTCAGTTCTGGCGCAGCCTTTGGGCTGGTGGATCGGGGCAGGCATTGCAACGGCAATGGCCAACAGTTTTTCCAGCGATCTTTACAACATGCCGCTGGTGCTTGACCCCGCCATCTTTGCAAGGGCCAGCCTTGTCGTTCTGCTGGCCAGCTTTGGCGCTGTGCTGGTCGTGCAGCGCAGGCTGGACCACCAAGATCTTGTTTCGGTTCTGAAAGTAAGGGAATAGGCCATGACATGGAAACCGCGCACAATCGGACTGGTCGGGGTCGGCACGGTCCTGATGCTTGGGCTCGCCTATGTCGCGTTTCAGGATGAACCCGTACCGGTTGACCTTTATGTCGTTGAACGCGGGCCGCTTGCGGTGACGATCAATGCTGACGGGGTGACGCAGATCAAGGATATCTATGATGTCGCTAGCCCGATCACAGGCACCGCCCAGCGCTCCCCCGTCGCGGTCGGCGATGTGGTGCGGGCTGGCGAAACGGTGATCGCGGTCGTGCGTCCGGCAGCACCGCCGCTCTTGGACAGCCGCAGCCTGCAGCAGGCACAGGCCACCGTTCAAGAGGCACAAGCCGCCCTGCATGTCGCCAAGACAGAGCTGAACCGCGCGCAGGAAGATCGGGCGCTTGCCCAGTCGCAATTCACGCGGACCCAGACCCTTGTCGGACGCGGTGTCGCCTCGCTGACCCAACTCGAAGATGCAGCCCTGCGCCTTGCGGTCGCAGACAGCAGTGTCGAAGCCGCCGATGCACGTATCGACATGGCGCAAAGCACATTGGAACGCGCCGAAACGATGCTTCAGGCACCAGAAGCCCAAGCAGACCCTGCCAGTTGCTGCGTTGACATCAAGGCGCCCGCCGACGGTGTTGTCCTCAGCGTAGCGGGCACCAGCGAACGCCCCGTCACCACCGGTGCGCCCTTGCTGCGGATCGGCGATCCGGCGCAACTGGAAATTGTCGCTGATCTGCTTTCCAGCGATGCGGTGCGGCTCAGGCCCGGTGCGACAGCCGTTGTAGAGCGCTGGGGCGGACCTGACCCGCTGACGGCATCATTGACCAGTATCGCGCCGGCTGCACGCACCAAGATTTCTGCGCTGGGGATCTCCGAACAACGGCTGGACATTACCTTTGACATCACAACACCGGTCTCTGAACGCGCAGGGCTTGGCGATAATTTCGCGGTCTTCTTGCGGATCACCGAATGGCGCAAAGAGGACGTGCTGCAAGTCCCGCTCAGCGCGCTTTTCAAACGCGGTGATGCATGGACCGTTTTTGTTGCAACCGACGGTACCGTGGCGGAACAGAGGCTTCTGATCGGGCGTCAAAACGCCCAACGCGCCGAAGTCCTTGACGGGTTGGGCGCAGGTATGACTGTTGTGACCCATCCCAACGATCAACTGGCATCCGGCAGCGCCATTATCGAACGCAGCCGCCTGCAATAGACCCCTTTGCGGGATTGATAAGTCTCAATGCGGCAAGGCGTGACTGTGTCAGACTTGCGATGAGCCACCGCAATTTCTCGGGCAAAGGAGATCAGCTATGGGATTGGTTACAGGCAAAACAGCAGTCGTCACAGGAGCTGGTGCTGGGATCGGCGGGGCAACGGCGCTCACGTTCGCGGCAGAGGGGGCGCAGGTCGTTGTATCGGACATCACTGTCGAGGGGGGCAAGGAAACCGTAAAGCT
>CAYGMX010000029.1:0-15143 GCA_964351055.1 uncultured Loktanella sp.
CGCCCGAAGACCCGCCCATGCCGCCAGGTTGCTGGACCGAATGTGTCGCATCCATCACAACGGGATAACCGGTGCGCGCCATGATCGGCAACGACCGCATGTCGGCGACAAGCGTGTTATAGCCAAAGGACGCGCCGCGCTCTGTCAGCATGATGCGCGTGTTGCCGGTGCTTTCAATCTTGGATACGACATTGGGCATGTCCCATGGTGCCAGAAACTGCCCCTTTTTCACGTTGATCACCGCACCGGTTTCGCCAGCCGCCAGCAAAAGATCGGTCTGCCGCGACAGGAAGGCAGGGATTTGCATGATGTCGCAGACCGCAGCCACGGTCGCGCAGTGATCCGGCGCATGGATATCTGTGAGGACAGGACAGCCGATACTGTCCTTGACAGACTGCATGACCTTCAGGCCGGCATCCATACCCAAGCCGCGCTTGCCCTCCAAAGAGGTGCGGTTGGCCTTGTCATAGGACCCTTTAAAGACGTATTGCGCGCCGCGCGCTGCACAGATCTCTGCCATCTTTCCGGCAATCATCTGGGCATGGTCGGTACTTTCCAACTGGCAGGGACCGGCGATGACAAGCAGGGGCCGGTCGTTGCCGACCGAGAGATCGCCGATTTCAACTATATGCATTAAGAACTCACCTGTTCGCGGAGGATTGACGCCGTGATCGAGATCATCAGGTACAAGCCTGAAAAAATCAAAAACGCAAGGATCGTGTTTTCAAATGCCCGCGGATAGGTGGCCTGATCGGGGATGATCGGGCGTACACTTTGCGACAGATACCGCACCTGACGGTTGGCCTCGATGCGGGCCGTTTCCATCTGGGTCAATGCCTGCTGCACCATGACGGTCTGGAAATTATAGTTCTCCTCTGCTGTCCGCAATTCGGTATTGCGGGCCGCAAGCGATATTTCACTCCCCCCGCCACCGGTAAGCTGTGCACGCAAATCAGCAATCGCTTCGTCCAGAATACCCAGTTGGTCGCGCAGCGATTGCACCTGCACTTCACTGGGGCGGTCCACGTTCAGGCGGGATTGCAGAACAATCTCGAGCCGCTGCTTTTCACTTTCCAGTTGGTTGATCTGCGCCATGCGCGCAGCACTCTCGCTTGTGGGGTCGATTTGCTGCACATCTTCCTGAATGGCCAGCCATGCCGCAAGTGCTGCGGCACGCCGCGCTTCGGCTTCCTCATAGCTCTGCAATGCACCGCTCATCTGGTCGGTCCGCAAGCGGCCGGTCAACTGGTCAACCTGCTCTTCAGCATAGCCGATCAGGGCTTGTGAAAACGCATAGCTTTTTTCGGGATCGGGCGCGATGACTTCCATGCGGATCAGACCCTCGGTCGGGTCATAGCTGATCTTGACATGGTCGGTGTAAACACCAAAGGCCTGCTCGTTCGTCGCATCTGCTTCAAGCCGCTGGATCGGGTCGATCGCAGGATCGCTGAAGTGGTCCTTGAACCCGTGATCGGCATCAAGCCGCAGCATCGCCTCGCGCGAGGCCAGATAGGATTGCACCGCAATACTGTCTTGTTGCGTCGCCATCGACGTGCCCTGAAACAGATTGGCAAGGCCGCTGCCGCCGCCGCCGCCCTGTGGCTGCGCCTGCTGGATCACGATTTCGGAATTGGTCGCGTACATCGGGGTTGCGATGGTATAATAATACCATCCTACCATGAAGGTGGGCAGGAATACGAAAAACGCCAGTCGCGTGAACAGCAGGGCCAGCTTGCGCTGACGCCGGCGCGCGATATCCCGCTGGATCTGCAGGATTTCAGAGGCGTTGCGGTTCAACGCAATCTGGTTGCTTGTCGCGGGCAAGGCGACACCACTCCCCATCGTGTCAGGGAGTTGGATGCGACCTTTCTTGCCTGGCACTTTGACGATATCGGGCTTGACCAGATCAAGCACAGAACTGCGCTGAAACGGATCAATCCCCGCCGCACGAAGCTGACGGACCGCATCATAATCCGACGAGGCCTCAAACCCGTTCTTCATGGCCACGCGGCGGGCCATGCGCAACTGCCGCGCCGTCAGCCCTTCTTTGCTGATCGCTTCAATCTGCTGAGCATGAGAGGGGGCTTTGGGGTCTTCGGCTGGTGTCGCTGATGGCACCGGCTCTGCGTCTTGACCTGCGGTATCCCGCCTGATCTGAAATCTCTTAACCTTGGGTTTGATAGTCATAAAGAACTCTCGCTTCTTCCAAGGTATCGAACATATGCAGTTGCCCGTTTTTCAGAACTGCTGCCGTCTTTGCAAGCCGTTCAAGCGTCGCTGGTTGGTGCGAAACGATGATCACAGTCGCCCGTTCAAGTCGCTCGCGCAGGATTTCCCCCGCTTTGCGATTGAATTCGACGTCAGTTGATCCCGGCATGCCTTCGTCGATGAGATAGATATCAAAGTCCAGTGCAAGCAGCAAAGCAAAAGAAAACCGCGACTTCATGCCAGAGGAATAGGTTCCGACCGGCATGTCGAAATACTCTTCCAGACCGCAAAGCCAGCGGCAGAAAGCTTCCACATAGTCTGGATCAAGGCCGTAAAGGCGCGCGATGAATCGGCTGTTTTCAACTGCCGACAACGTGGATTCGACACCCCCCATGAAGCCCAAAGGAAAGGACACACGACACGTGCGCGTGATCGTTCCCTCATCTGGTTTCTCCAGACCCGACATCATATTGATCAGTGTCGTCTTGCCGGTCCCGTTGGGCGCCAGAATACCCAGCGAATTGCCAAGCTCCACCCGGAACGAGGCGCGATCAAGGATGACCTTCCGCTGCGTCCCTGTCCAAAAGGATTTGCTGACTTCCGCAAATTCCAGCATGTGGCTCCTGTTTATGTCCGCGTTTTCCAGACTTTAGATGTGGTTTCTTTGCACTAGCATGCGACCACAACTTTAGATAGCGCGACATGAGGCGGCAGGCACAGTAAAATCAGGGGCTCGGGTAACTTCTTTCTCTAGCTGTGTTGCTTGACGACACCGGTCAGCTTGCCCGCAATGATCGAAATGATGGCTGCGACAAAGCTGAAAAGAGCGCCCATCTTGGCAGCATCCTGCACCGGAATGTCCCCCAGCATCGCACTACTGTCAAAGGCGACGGCCGCAATGAACAACGACACGGTGAACCCGATAGCGGCAACGCAGCCAATGACGAACAAGTCGATGGTCCGCATACCTTGCGGCAGCCCAAGCCCCAAAGGTCCGGCGGCAAACCACCCAAACAACAGCACACCCAAGGGTTTCCCAATCAAAAGACCCGCAAGAACCAGCCATGTCGGCGACCCCATGGATGAAAATTCAACACCGGCATTCAGCAGCCCGAAAAAGAACAGGACGATCTCAACAGGATGCTTCAGCAAATGCTCTGCATGGTTCAGCAGGTCGGTCAGATATTGCTCTGCCTCGGAAAAAATGCCAAAGGCGCGGTCTGCATGCGGCAGGGTTGGGACAATCGGAAGCAATCCCAAGGCCGGATGGATGCCCGCCTCTTGAAAGCCGAACCAGCTAAGACAGCCGGCAATCAGATAGGGCCAGAACGACAGCTTGTTGCGGACCCATGTCGAGGTGGGGCGGTCTTGCTTACCGCGATCCAAGACGCGGGGCAGACGATTGAACAGATAAAAGACCCCGACTGCGGCCACGAGCGACAAGAGCAGCCATTGGGGTTGCAGCACACCCGACGGGTAGAAGATCGCAAGAATGATCAGTCCAGCCGCGTCATCGGCAATGGCCAGCAAAAGCAGGAAACGCACAGCGGGATGGCCCGCACCAAACACCATCCGCCCGACCAGATAGCTGAATGCAATATCGGTCGCTGTGGGAATCGCCCAGCCGTTTGCGACCGCATCAAAGGTATCGGACCCCAAAACAAGCGCGATACCAAGATAAACCGAAATCGGCCCGATCATGCCGCCCAGCGTCGCAAACAAGGGTGTCGCTGCTTTCTTTCCGCGCAGCGATCCGTTCTTGAGGATGATCGCCTCCCAGACTTCCTTGGCGGCGATGGCAAAGAAAAAGGCCATAAGCACGTCGTTGATAAGATAGTGCAGTGTCAAGCTACGGTATTCGACCAGCCCTGCGGCATCATAGTGGGCATGCCCGACAATGGATTTATGCAAAATCTCGAATTCGACAAAATGGTGATAGCTCTCCGCGTCCAAATTCGCCCAGATAAGGGCAATGACGGCACCAAAGATCAAGAGAAGCGAATAATTGGTGACGAAATTCCAGACGCGATACATTCTTTGTTCCTTGATGAGTGGCAGTGGGCCACTTGCCTGACGCAAGCAGTCCGCATCCTGTTTGGACCGTGTTCTATATGAGGTAAACTAAAAAATACGCAACGCAAAGCAGTGACGCACGCCCGATGAACCTTGCCACCGAAATTTCCACCTGTCGCTTGTGTGCCGAACGCTTTGGTTCCACCGCGACACGGCACGCCCCGCGCCCCGTTGTCTGGTTCAAAGAGCGGCCACGCATCCTGATTGCGGGTCAGGCACCGGGGTTGCGGGTCCATCGTGCAGGCAAGCCGTTCTGGGACCAGTCCGGCGACCGTTTGCGCGACTGGCTGGGGCTCGAACGCGACATCTTTTATGACCGCGATCAGATTGCGATTGTCCCTATGGCGTTTTGCTTTCCCGGTTATGATGCGCGCGGGGCCGACCTGCCGCCACCAAGGATTTGCGCCGCAACATGGCATCATCGGGTGATGAAGGCTCTTGGCGACGTGCCCCTGACAGTTCTCGTCGGCGGACATGCCCACCGCTGGCATCTGGACCGCCCCGCCAATGTGACGCAGACAGTGCGCGGGTGGCGCGACCTTGCACCGCGTGTCTTCCCCTTGCCTCATCCGTCGTGGCGCAATACCGGATGGTTGAAGAAAAATCCGTGGTTCGCAGATGACCTTCTACCCGAACTGCGCCGCGCGGTGAAAGATGTTTTAGCATGACCGACCTTGACCAAGCCCATGCCGCTATGGAGGCTGCCCCTGACGATGACACCGCCCGATTGCGGTTTTACGAAAGGCTGGCCGATACCGAACTCTTCATGTTGCTAGGCGAAGAGGCCACAGGCGATCAGGTAACACCTGCGCTTTTCGAGATCGAAGACCAGCGTTTTGCGCTTGTTTTCGACCGCGAGGAACGGCTGTCGCAATTCGTGGGCCGAGTGGCACCCTATGCGGGACTACCGGGGCGCGGGCTGGCCGCTATGCTGGCCGGTCAGGGCATCGGGCTTGCACTGAACCTTGATGTGGCACCCTCTGCGATGCTGATCCCCGCCGAGGCCGTAGATTGGCTGGTGGCGACCCTGTCCCACGGGCCGGACGAGACCGAGGCGCGCCTGACCGAAGTGTCAGCTCCGGGCGGGCTGCCGGAAATAGTGGTGGCGGGCCTTGATCGCAAACTGGCGATCGCCGCAGGGCTGGCGCGGTTTGCCTATCTGGCTGCCGCAACCTACGAAGACGGCGCGCGCGGGCATGTGCTGGCCTTTGTCGATGCCGTCGAGGGGGCGGAAAAGGCGCTTGCCTCGGCCGCGAGCGAAGCTTTGACCTTTTCGGGGATCGAGGCGGGCGTGATGGATGTTCTTTTTGTGCGCGCAAGCGATCCGCTGGCGGCACATCTGGCGAAAGTCGGATTGCGGTTCGATCTGCCACAACCAGAGACACCGCATGTACCGGGTGCTCCCGGCATGGACCCGGACAAACCGCCCAAACTGCGCTGAAATGCAGGGCGGGCTTTGGCGCCTAATAGCCCAAACCGCGATCGACCAGATACCGGAACGGTTTGCCCGCCTCACCGCGCGCTATGTTTGCAGCGATGACACCCGCAGCGGTCTCGGGTCGTGTGGTCGAAGCGATATGCGGGGTCACGGTCACCTTTGGATGCGCCCAGAACGCATGATCTGCGGGCAGCGGTTCGGTTCGGAACACATCCAGTGTCGCGTGACCAATCTGTCCGCTGTCCAATGCGGCAAGCAAGGCCGCATCATCGATCAGCGGGCCACGTCCGGGATTGATGATGAACGCGCCTTGCGCCATCAACCCGAGGGTCCGTGCATTCAGGATGTTTTCGGTCTGCGGCGTTTGCGGCAAGAGCAAGATGACGATCTGCGCATCGGTCAGCGCGTCGCGCAATCCCGCATCGCCGTGCAAGCACCGGATATGCGGGATATCCTTTGGCGACCTGCTCCAGCCGGTCACCGGAAACCCCAAATGATGCAGCGCCTGCCCGCAGGCAGCGCCCAAAGCCCCGATGCCAAGGATCGTCACCGGACGATGGGCGGCCACAGGTGGAAAACTGTCATCGCGCCAGACCCCGTCCTGACGCAAGATATGGGTGTCCATGCCTAGGTGATGGCGCAGCGTGTGGCCTGCGACCCATTCGACCATGCCGTTGGTCAGGCTTTCATCCACCAGACGGCACAAGGGTTGGGTCAGCGTCGCGTTGTCAACGATGGTTTCAACACCGGCCCAAAGCCCCATCACCGCTTTTGCCTTCGCAAAAGGCCGGAAATCGGTGACCGGCCCATTGGGTGTGAAAATGATGTAATCCACGTCCTCCGGCACATGGTCACACGACAAATCGACGGCAAGCCCGGCCTTGGCAAAGGCGGCTTTCAAAGGTGCCTCGTAATCGGCCCATGCGGCCGGTTTGGCAGAAAACAGAATATTGAGCATCAGCGTGGCCTATGGATATGGGCGCTTTGGACCAGTCCAAAAGCCACTAGCAGGACCAGCATGGCAGAGCCACCATAGCTGACCAGCGGCAATGGAACCCCCACCACCGGTGCCAGCCCAGTGACCATCGCCATATTGACAGCAAAGAACAAAAAGAACGTCATCGCAATGCCCAAGGTCAAAAGCGATGCAAAGCGGTCGCGGTTTCCCAAGGCAGAGACAATGCAGAACACCACGATCAGCAGGTATAGAACCAAAAGAGTAAAGGCACCGATAAAGCCGAATTCTTCGGCAAGCGTGGTAAAGATAAAGTCGGTATGTTTTTCGGGTAGGAAATTCAACCGCGACTGCGTGCCTTGCATGAAGCCGCGGCCTGTCCAGCCACCGGACCCCAGCGCAATCTTGGCTTGGGTAATGTGATAGCCCGCGCCAAGCGGATCATTTGCAGGATCGAGAAAAGTGTCGATGCGCCGGTACTGGTAATCTTTCAAAAGCTGCCAAGCCGTGCCGCGGCTTTCAAAAACAGCGACAATCACAGCAACACCGGCGCCAATCACGCTTGCAAAATACGCCCAGTGTACACCCGCAAGAAACATGACTGTCGCACCTCCGAAAAGGAGCAGCAAAGCCGTGCCCAGATCAGGCTGATTGAGGACCAGCATGGTCGGGGCCAGTATAAACAGGACCGGCAAGACAACAAAAAGAGGATGTGAGGTCCGCTTATTGGGTAGCCAGTCGTAATAGGCGGCCAGAAACATCACCAAGGTGATCTTTGTCAGCTCAGAGGGTTGCAACCGCATGAAGCCGATATCGATCCAGCGTTGCGCACCCATCCGGACTTCGCCAAAGAACTCGACCCCAAGCAAAAGCAGCAGTGAACCGCCATAGGCCACAAACGCCATATTGCGCCAGAACCAGATCGGCACCATCGCAACGATCAGCATCAGGACCATGCCAAGGGCAAAGCGCTGCATCTGCGGCTCGACCCAAGGGGTCATGGAACCGCCGGCCACTGAGTACAACATCAGAAATCCGGCACTGGCGACTGCAATCAGCAAAAGGATGATCGCCCAGTTCAGATGCAGCACCTTGCGCAGCCCAGTCGGGATCGACTTGGTATTATACTCAAGATAGCTCATGCGCGGCCTTGCGCGGTGGCGCCGGGCGGAATTCGCGCCTCAATCCGGCGTTGCTGCTCTGCAATCTGGTCGCGCACGCCCTCGGGATAGGCCGTCAGGGGCGGCGGGCCGCCAAACTGGGCTTGCAGCAGGATATCACGCGCAATCGGGGCGGCGGCAGCGGAACCACCACCGCCGTGTTCGACAACAACCGACACCGCATAGCGCGGATTGTCATACGGGGCGTAGCCAACAAAAAGCGCATGGTCACGCCGTTCCCATGGCAGGTCTTCGTTGCGGGTCACACCTGCGGCGCGTTCTTCGGGGGTAATGCGGCGCACCTGACTGGTGCCCGTCTTGCCCGCCATCATATGGGCCTCGTCGATAATCCGTGATCCATAGGCTGTGCCGCGCCGGTGATTGCAGACGTCTTCCATGGAACTGCGGATGCGACGCAGGGTGTTTTCGTTGATATCGAGCTTTTCACCCAAGCCCGATGGCTCTGCAATACCGTCAATCAGTCTGATCAGGCGCGGTGTCACCACACGGCCCGTGGCCAGCCGCGCCGTCATCACAGCCAGTTGCAAAGGAGAGGTCAGCACATAGCCCTGCCCGATCGCGGCATTGACCGTATCACCGATGCGCCAGTCTTCGCCGCGCACACGGGCCTTCCATTCCTTGTCAGGTGCCAGGCCTTCGGCAACGGCAGAAAGAGGCAGATCATGTCGCACGCCAAGGCCCAGCTTGCGCGCCATCTCGGCCATCTTGTCGATCCCGACGCGCTGCGCGATCTCGTAATAATAACAGTCACAGCTTTGCTTGAGGCTCTCGTGCAGATCCATGTTGCCATGCCCGCCACGTTTCCAGCAATGAAAGCGGATGTTGAAGACATCCGTATAACCCGGGCAATAAACCGTTTCATCCGGCGCAACCAGACCTGCCTCCATTGCGGCCATCACGGTCACCATCTTGAAGGTTGAGCCGGGAGGATAAGTGCCCTGCACGGCCTTGGCGGCCAGCGGGCGATATTTATCCGCGTTCAACCCGTTCCAGTCGGTCACAGAAATACCGCGCACAAAAAGGTTCGGATCGAATGCGGGCGCGGACGCCACTGCGCGCAAGTCTCCGTTCTCAAGATCGATCACCACCGCGCCGGCAGACTGGCCCTCCATCCGCGCCTGCACATAGCTCTGCAACCGGCTGTCGATGGTCAGTTGGATATCCTTGCCCGGCTCGCCTTCCTGACGATCCAGTTCACGCATGATGCGGCCTGCTGCATTGACCTCGATCCGGCGGGTGCCCGCGCTTCCGCGCAGCGTATGCTCAAGCTTGTTCTCTGCGCCGGTTTTGCCGATCTGGAATTTCGGGATCTGCAAAAGCGGGTCTGTATCATCCAGCCTGCTCAGGTCAAAATCACTGACCGGCCCGACATAGCCCGCGACATGCGCAAGATCGGCACCCCAGGGATAGACGCGGCTCAACCCCACCTCGGCCTGAATTCCGGGCAATGCGGGCGTGTTGAGGTTGATCTGCGCCACATCTTCCCAGCTTAGCCGGTCGGCGATGGTGACCGGAACAAATGGCGAGCGGCGGCGCATCTCTTCCATCGCGCGGGCAAGATCTTCGGGGGCGATCTCGACAATCTCGGTGAGTTTGGCGAGAACCTCACCGACATCACCGGCATCCTCGCGCACCATCACAACACGGTAGTTCTGTTCGTTGGCCGCAATCGCGATGCCGTTGCGATCAAAGATCAGCCCGCGCGCAGGCGGCAGCAGGCGAATGTTGATCCGGTTCTCTTCGGCCAAAAGCCGGAATTGATCAGCCTGTTCCACCTGCATCGACTGCAACCGTAATCCAAGCGCACCGATCACCCCAAGCTGCACGCCAGCCATAACCAAGGCCCGCCTGCTGATTATGCGGGCGCTTTCTACGATCTCTTTGGGTTGGCGCTTCACAGTAATTGCCCTTTCCTGCCTATTTCGCCGGGTGCGACGCGCGACACGCCGAAAATGAAATGCGCAACAAGCACGACAAGTGGATAGATGATGATCGTGAACATCATTTCAATCAAGCTCAGGCCCAAAGGCGGTTGCGGCAGCATGACCACGGCAAGGGCCAGACGGTTGGCAAGCGTGATCGCAATGATCCCCGCCCCGACTGTGCCCCACTCCACCAACAAGGGCATCGACCGGAAATCCCGATGCTGTCTCCGGATCGCTTCGCTGAGGATCACGACAAGTGCCGCCCACAGCCCCGGTGGACGCATGAACAGAAGATCGGTCAGCAAGAACAAAGCCGCGATTGTCAGCACCGGTACGAAAGCGGGGTTTCGCACAACCCAGACAAGGGTCACGACCAAGAGGACATCAGGGGCAGCCCAAGCGGTCGGGCGCATATCGAGCGGAACAAGATCGACCACGATCAGGCTGAACGCCAGAAGCACAAAAATAATGCGGTGCAGCCACGTGCGTCCGTCGACAGTATCAGCCATCCCCTGTCTCCGCGGCGTTCAGCACTGCGGGATTGATCGCAGTCGGCCCAAAAAACTCTGCTTCAGGTGCCAGCAGACTGTCAGGGTCATCAATCTCTTCATGGGGTTGGGAGCGCAGCACGCGCAAAAACTCAAGCCGTTGATAATCGGCGGCCAAACGGACCCGCAAGCGGTCGTCTGTGCCAAGGGCGACTTGCCCGACAAGAAGGTCGGCAGGAAACACGCCGCCATCACCCGATGACACAACACGATCACCAGGACGGATCATGGCTTCGTCCTCAAGAAATTCCAGCGGGGGGTTCAGCGTGTTGTCGCCAGCAAGAATGGCTTTCTGGCCCGAAGGCTGAATGGTGACAGGAATCCGGCTTGATGTATCCGTCAGCAGCATCACACGGCTGGTTTCCCGCCCCACACCGGCAATGCGCCCGACAAGCCCGATCCCGTCCATCGTCGGCCAGCCGTCAATGATCCCGTCGCGTGCGCCGACATTGACCAAGACGGACTGCCGGAAAGGTGAACCGCTGTCGGTGATGACAACGCCGGTCACAAAGGTCAGTTGCGGATCAAGGCTGACGTTGTTGAGGTCAAGCAGCTTTGCGTTCTCCTGTTCCAGTTGCAGGGCCGCCTCGCGCCATGCTTTCATTTGCTGCAATTCGCGGCGCAGATCCTGATTTTGGGCGCGCAGTTGTTGATAGCTCTGGAAATCGTTGATCAGGTTGGCTGTGCCGGTGATGGGTGCCATGGCCCAGTCAAAAGACGGGACAACAGCGTCGATTGCCGCCGCGCGCAGGCGCTCCACCCTTGGGCTGTCGATCCGCCAGATCAGAAACAACCCTAAGAGCGCAAGAACCAGCATCCCGACCAGCAGTCTGCGGATCGGGCCGATAAAGTCTTCGCTGTTCTTGTCACGTGCCAAGGGCGGGTCTTCCCTCGTTTGTGTCTTAGCTGTCGTAGTCTATCACATGCCGCAGCTGTTTTTCGTATTCCAGCGCACGGCCTGTGCCCAGCGCCACGCAGTTGAGTGACTCGTCGGCCACAGAAATGGCCAGTCCGGTCTGTTCACGCAGCGCCAGATCAAGCTGACCCAGCAGCGCACCTCCTCCGGTCAGCATGACACCACGGTCGACAATGTCGGCGGCAAGGTCGGGCGGTGTGGCTTCAAGTGCTGTCATGACAGCCTCGCAGATTTGCTGCACAGGTTCCGCCAAGGCTTCGGCGACTTGGGCTTGGGTGATTTCGGTTTCCTTGGGGACGCCGTTCAACAGGTCGCGACCACGGATATGCATGGTCTGCCCGCGTCCGTCATCGGGCATGCGCGCAGTCCCGATAGAGGTCTTGATACGCTCGGCGGTGCTTTCACCAATAAGCAGGTTATGCTGACGGCGCAGGTAATTGATAATGGCCTCATCCATCCGGTCACCGCCCACGCGGACCGACCGCGCATAAACGATATCGCCCAGAGATAGAACCGCCACCTCGGTCGTACCACCACCGATATCGACAACCATGTTGCCGGTAGGATCAGTGATCGGCATGCCCGCGCCAATGGCCGCTGCGATGGGTTCAGCAATCAGGCCCGCGCGACGAGCGCCAGCAGAGAGAACCGACTGGCGGATCGCCCGCTTTTCAACCGGGGTCGCGCCATGCGGGACACAGACGATGATCTTGGGTTTCGAGAATGTTGAGCGACGGTGCACCTTGCGGATGAAGTGTTTGATCATCTCTTCCGCAGTGTCAAAGTCAGCGATGACGCCATCACGCATCGGGCGGATCGCCTCGATGCTGCCGGGGGTCCGGCCCAGCATCAGCTTGGCGTCTTCGCCAACCGCCAATACCTTCTTGACACCATCCTTGATGTGATAGGCAACCACTGATGGTTCAGACAAGACGATGCCACGACCCTTGACATAGACCAGCGTGTTCGCGGTCCCCAAATCAATTGCCATATCCGAAGAAAATAATCCGCCGAAGCCTGCCATGCGTTGGTCTTCCCAAATCCGAGTTTTTGACAGGGCTCACTGCCCGAATGCCTGTCCTACCTGCTTATAAGGCGGTCAGAGGAGGGATAGAAGCCCTTCATTCGATGAATACGGCGGCAAATTGCTTCTTATCATTTATCAACTATCGGGATTGGAAATGGCGGCCTTTCACGCCTTGGAATATCACTTTTCCGATCTTGGCGGCATTTCCGCATCGATTGGGGTGGGCAAGGCCACATAAATGCCAGAGGTTTTCACGAAAACAGGCAGCCCATAGAGATGAACTGCCTGCAATTCTCTGAGTCGCAATGAAACCTAGGTATCCTTATAGCTGACACCCTTGACGTCATAGCCGGGCTCGGATTGTTCCCGCCGCACCAGCAACCGGTTCAGCGCGTTGATATAGGCCTTGGCGCTGGCAACGACAGTATCGGTATCTGCGGATTGCCCCGTCGCAATGCGCCCGTCTTCTTCCATGCGGACCGATACGGTGGCTTGCGCATCGGTGCCTTCTGTCACGGCGCTGACCTGATAAAGCTGCAAGCGCGCGCCATGGGCAAAGATCGCTTTGACGGCATTGAATGTGGCATCGACGGGGCCGTCGCCTGTTGCGGATGTTTCAACATCGGCGCCGTCAACTTCCATCACCATATCGGCGGTCTGGGGGCCGGTGGTGCCACAAACGACACGCAGGGATTTCAATTTCAGCCGGTCATTGCCGCTGTCGTTCTGGTAGACCAGCGCCATCAGGTCATCGTCAAAGACCTCCTTCTTGCGGTCCGCCAGATCCTTGAAACGCACGAAGACATCGTTGAGTTGGTTGTCTGCCAGATCAAAGCCCATCTCGGCCAGCTTGGCCCGCAGCGCGGCGCGGCCAGAGTGTTTGCCAAGGGGTAAGGACGTCCCCGCCAAACCCACATCTTCGGGGCGCATGATCTCGAATGTTTCGGCGTTCTTGAGCATCCCGTCCTGATGGATACCGCTTTCATGGGCAAAGGCGTTCTTGCCCACAATCGCCTTGTTGAACTGCACAGCAAACCCCGACACCGTCGCCACGCGGCGCGAGATGTTCATGATCTTGCGGGTGTCGATCCGGGTCGTGTAGGGCATGATATCGTGACGGACCTTGAGCGCCATCACGACCTCTTCCAGTGCGGTGTTGCCTGCGCGTTCACCCAGACCGTTGATCGTACATTCGATCTGGCGCGCACCGCCCGCGACGGCTGCCAGCGAATTCGCCGTCGCCATGCCAAGGTCGTTGTGGCAGTGGGTGGCAAAAATCACGGCATCCGCACCCGGCACCGTGGCGATCAGGCGGCGGATCAGATCGGCGCTTTCGACTGGCGCGGTATAGCCCACCGTATCGGGAATGTTGATTGTTGTGGCCCCCGCCTTGATCGCGATCTCGACCGTCCGGCACAGATAATCCCACTCGGTCCGTGTCGCATCCATGGGCGACCATTGCACATTGTCACACAGGTTGCGCGCATGGGTGACGGTGTCGTGGATACGTTCGGCCATCTGGTCCATGTCCAGATTGGGAATCGCGCGGTGCAGAGGCGAGGTGCCGATAAAGGTGTGGATGCGCGGGGATTTCGCGTGCTTCACCGCCTCCCAGCAGCGGTCGATGTCTTTGTAGTTGGCGCGTGCCAGCCCGCAGATCGTCGCTGTCTTGGCGCGTTTGGCAATTTCGGAAACCGCGTTGAAATCACCCTCGGAGGCGATGGGAAATCCCGCCTCGATGATGTCAACGCCCATGTCGTCCAGCAGTTCAGCGATTTCCAGCTTTTCGTCGTGGGTCATGGTTGCGCCCGGTGACTGTTCGCCGTCGCGCAAGGTGGTGTCGAAGATCAACACTTGGTTCGATTTGGTCATTTTTGAATTCCTTTGGTCCTTAGCAATGTCTTGGCGCTGTCACCCTCTGAGCGGTCGCGCCGACAGGCACGCTCAGAGGCAGCTAAGGAGTAGGATGTCGCGCGAAAGCAGCCCGGAACGGGCGGTGCTGAGGATATGTGCGCGGGTCATCATGGGGCGGACTATACAAATGTTTCGCCGGTTGAAAAGACTCTAAAGCGCTTGGCGGGGGAGTATTTTGGGCAAGAAGATCATGGCAGCCCCGCCTAGAACATCAGACAATCCGGACCGGGCGGCAATGGCGCGCTGCCCGCAGGCAGGGTCGGTTGATAGTCGAAGGACGCGATCTGCGCCCCCTGATCGAAGGCAATGAACACCTGACCAGAGCCGGGCCGGATCGCGATCCCTTCGGGATCAAGCCCATAGGGCAACAGCGACGTTGTGCCCAACAACACCCCGTCTGCACTGAATTCATAGAGGCTGTTTGTGCCCTCCAGATCGTCGACAATCAGCAGATGCCCCGTGCGCGGGTCCCGTGCGATCCCCTGTGCCTCGGTCAGTGGCGGGTTGAACGACAGGGTGCTGATCTGCCGCTGGATCGTGCCATCGGCATTCATCCACGTCATCCGTTCAGGGTCGTCTTCCACCATGATCACGGTCCCATCCTCGGCTATCGCCAGCCCTTCGGTGTCGGCCCAGCCCATTTGCGACCGGAAAGGCGGTGCAAGGGTCACCCCGTCCTTGGTCAGGCGTTGGAATTCGCCAAATCCATCGGCCACAAGAAGGTTGTCACCTTCGATTGTAATCGCCTTGATCCGGTTGAGGTCGCTGCCGAACCGCCGCAATTCATCCCCTTGCAGCGTGACAAGGATGATCTCAGGTCCTTCGTTCGCTATCCAGAGCCCGCAAAAGGTCGGGTCATAGTCAAGGCTTGCTGGCCGGTTCAGGGCATAGCTGGTCTGGTAAGTCAGTTCGAGCGCCGCCACGGGGCCGGCAAGACAGGTCAGGACCGAGATCGCAA